>ONTX01000122.1 GCA_900320825.1 uncultured Lachnospiraceae bacterium
ATACACATGCTCTTTGCTTACTATCAGGTTGATGCAGGTGATGGTCAGGACTATCACAAAGAGAACGATTGCTGCCGCTGAAGCAAAGGATGGATATCCGCCGCTGTCACCGTAGAGCATGTCATAGACGTATCCGACTATGGTATTCATTCCCGCAGCATTAAGATCTGTTCCGAAAAGCGCAACCGCATCCGAATATTCCTTGAACGCTCCGATAAATCCTGTAATCACAAGGTAGAAGATGGTGGGTGAGATCATTGGAAGGGTTATCCTGAAAAATGTCCTTAAAGATCCGGTTCCGTCAACTCTTGCCGCATTATAGTATGTCTGGTTCACCGAAGCCAGAGCACTGGTAAGAAGCAAGACCTTAAAAGGCAGCACCACCCATATGATGTAGAAGCACATGACGAACATTTTTGCGGCATAGGGACCGTCAATAAAATCTATGCTTCCCGCTCCGAAAAAGTTAATGAGCATGTTCACCAGTCCGTCGGAATATGCAGTCTTCTTAAAAAGCACCATAAATACCAGTCCCACAGCCAGAGTATTGGTAACATAGGGAAGGAAATATACTGTCTGGAAAAGTTCCCTTAATTTCTTGATGGAATTCAGAGCAAGGGCAACCAAAAGCGCAAAACCCGTGGAAATAGGCACCGTTATGATGACCATGATAAAGGTATTTTTTACTGCCTGAAGAAAATATGTGTCATGGAGTACATATGAAAAATTGTATAATCCGGTTCCGGTGGAAGTTCCGGACACGAAATTATATCCCTCTTCAAAAGAGTACACAAATACATCTATCAGAGGATAGACCATAAAGATAAGCATGAAGATTATCGCCGGCAGCAGGTAGAGCCAGGCTTTAAGATTGTTCTTTTCCGTCACGGCATCTTTCTCCGTATTTTATCGTACTTACAAGTTCCTTGATCCACTCGGAATTCAGGAAGAGCGAATCCTGCGAAATGTGTTTTTCCCTGAGTTCCTGTAAAATGCTTTTTTTATGTTCCGCAGAGATCACCACGGTATCGAAAACATCTCTTTCGTCGATGCCTTCTTTTTCAAATATCTTCTCAAGGCATATCTCGTCCCTGCCCCAGAGAAGGAACAGGCCTCTTTGTGAGTAGAGTCTGTCGAACTGTCTGGTGGCCTCGACAAATATGGGCATATCCAGGCCGTCATCACCCATTCTGGTGTCGCTCTTATCTACATAGTGCTGCAGCCATTTATAGAGGTACTCGTTACTGCGGACGACTTCGGCACTGTTTTTTCCCAGCTGTTTTAAGATCCATTCATATCTGCTCTTGTTGAAAACATAGACCTTTCCGTCGCAGTCCCCGTACCTTCCCTTTGCATCATAGCATGCAAAAAAAAGTCCCACTGTATATGAATATGAAAAGTCCAACATCCTTGTGGGAAGGGAGAAATGCTGTGCTACCTCGATACAGGTCAGTTCGTCATATCCGAATACCTGCTGCATGGCATCCACGAATCTGAACATCTGGATATCCGCAATTCCTCTGTGATCCGGCCTTAGTCCCGAGGGAATGAGCACGAAATCGCTTACCGGCTGACCCCTGAAAAGGATCACATCACCCCTGCCTCCAAGTGCTTCACAAAATTCATCATATGTTGTAACTTTATCCATATGTTTACTTCCTGAGTTAAAACTCTTTTTCATTATTCCGGCTTCTTATGAAAAGCGAAGCCTTTCTCCGGTCTCGGGCTCAAAGAGATGTACTTTGCCGGGGCGCAGTTTAAAGGTCGCAACCTCCGTTCCGTCTTCAGGTCTTTCATCGGAATCTATTATGGATCTTACCACCGGCTCTTCGCAGGCGGGATTTTTCGAAACGATACTGATATCCCTTCCCATGACCTCTACACGGTCCATCTTACATTTAAGAGGACCTGACTTATCATAGGTAAATCCTTCCGGCCTGATACCGACTTTTACCTTGCCGTCACGAACTCCGGAAACAGTCAGCACTTCATCTTCTCCGATAAAGAGTTTTTCACTCTTTACTTCTCCGTCAAAAACATTGATGGCGGGAGTTCCGAGGAATTTTGCGACAAAGAGATTAACAGGATCATCATATACTTCCTGGGGTTTTCCGCACTGGTGAAGTTCCCCGTCCTTCATTACAACGATCATATCGGAAATGCTCATGGCTTCTTCCTGGTCATGGGTAACAAATACCGTAGTGACTCCGGTCTCTCTCTGTATACGCCTGATCTCTTCCCTGGTCTGAAGTCTTAATCTTGCATCGAGATTTGAAAGAGGCTCGTCCATAAGAAGGAGTCTTGGGGTCTTGACAAGAGCTCTTGCTATGGCAACTCTCTGCTGCTGGCCTCCGGATAGTTCCTTTGGTTTTCTTTCAAGGAGCTGCTCTATCTGGACGAGGGATGCAACCTTCTCGGCTCTTTCTCTCATCTGTTCCTTTGTCATCTTCTCCTCCCCTTTGAGATTTCCGAGAGGAAAAATAATATTGTCATATACGCTCATATGGGGATAGAGTGCATAGTTTTGGAAAACCATTCCCACACCCCTTAATTCCGGGGGCATTTCAGTGACATCATCTTCACCGAAAAAGATCTTACCCTCTGTGGGCTTTTCCAGTCCGCAGATCATATTGAGCATGGTACTTTTTCCGCAGCCCGAAGGTCCGAGAAGTGCCACCAGTTTTCCGTCAGGGATCTCAAAAGTAAAATCCTTTACCGCAGTGACTGCATCTCCCTTTCCGCCACGGGGAGGGAATTTTTTTGTCAGGTTTTCAAGAACAACTTTCATATCATTCTGCTCCTGTTACTGTAACACCTGCAAGTCTTGTGTATTCCGGAATCAGCGCATTGTCGTATCTGACTCTTTCCGTGCTCATCTTCATATCATTCATAAGTTCTTTTATATTTCCCGATACCGATCCGCCGGTAACGCTCTTAACGCTTCCGTCCGCTTCATGAAGATATGCAAGTCTTATCTCACCAAACAGATCTCCCGTAAGTGTATCAACCTGGAAATCAGAGAAAAATACACATTCAAGAACGGGGCCTTTAAGGAGTTCTTCTCCCTTGTGAGTTCCGCCGGATACCTCATAATTACTCATTATAAAGGTGTTCTTTTCTCCGAGATAATAAGAAAACTTGGTGTCTCCGTGGAATGCCCTGGGAACGCCTGCTTCCATAAGCATCTCATCTACTATCACGCTTCCTTCGCTGTCAGTCAGTCTGTTCTGTGAGGAACCTTCAAGGTACTTTAAAGCCTTAAGGGTTACTTTGTCTCCCACACTGTCCGGCGCGATATCCTTTCCTTTTTCGAAGGAAGAATACTTCATGTACTTAAAGGATGTATCAAGTCCGTCCTTGAAAAATTCGTAAATCCTCAGGGCGTCTTCGCTTGAAAAGACAACATCCATTTTTCCCAGATTCGGAAGTTTTGAAGCCGCCAGTCTGTCGGGACCGTATTTGAATGTCTTGAGGATATCTGCCTGAAGTTCTTTTTTTCCGCAGGTTCCGGAGTCATACAGTTTGTAGAATTCTATCTCCTGTCCGGCATCCTTTGCATTTACAACAGTCTCGAGAAGCGATACGGGATATTTTTCGGTTATGTCGATACCCGTTGATGTGATGATCCTTCTGACAACGGAGTTCACAAAGATCTCGTAGCTGTTCATATAAGCTGAATCCGTTTCGGGGATATCCTTCATTGTATTTATAAAGTCGGAAGAGATCTTATTGATATCGATTTCCGTATCCTCTGCGGTCATATCTCCCTCAGGACCCTTTAATTCATAATAAGCATCGCTGACAAGTCCCGCCTGGAATATCAGGTCCTTAACCGTAAGTCTTACATATTCTTCGGACTCATCGGGGCCCATCTCCGCAGTGGCACTTCCCATCCCTTTTCCGTCATCCGTTTTTACGAACACGGTGACTGCAATATTTTCAATATCCTTGGATCTGTTCTGGTCAAGACTGTGTCCTATAAAATAGAACTCCCAACCCTTTGTTCTTGTATCCGTTACCCTCCAGAAAGCCGCTTCGCTTTCCTTCAGGAGCTTTACTATCTCATCTGCCTTCATGTGGCGTTCCTTTCAATAATCAGTCATCAAATTCAATGACTTTTCTTAATGGCATGTTTGTTTTGTTCCGGACAAACACTTATCCCAGTCTTGCCTTTGTCTTAAGAAAAGGGCCGCCGTCCGCAACCTTGACCCATTCCTTGTGGCCTTTTCCGCAGCCTCCGCTTCCGAATATCTCCCTGTCCTTTGAACACATGGTGATATTCCCCAGAAGATCCGGAACATATCCTGTCATGATCACGGGGGAAACTACTCTTCCGGTTAATTTTCCGTCCTTTATCTCACGGCCTTTTTGTATGATGCACTGTATTCCCCAGTGCTTGGGGTCTTCCATTCCACTCTGCATTCCTTCAAGGAGGTATCCGTACTTTATGGAGGATATCATCTCTTCCTTTGTGTACTCCCCTGAGTCGAATACAGTATTGGTCATTCTTGTGTAGACTTTGTGTGCGAAGTTTTCTCTCTTTCCGTTTCCGGTGGGCTTTACTCCAAGCCTTTTAGCTGCGATGGCATCACATATACCGGATTTTAAGATTCCCTTATCGATCTCGGTAACGTCTCCTGCGGGAACTCCTTCATCATCGAAGAAATAACTTGTTACATCTTCGGCACAGTTTGCACCTTCATGCATTGTCACCTGATCTGAAGCAACTCTCTTATCGATATACTCAGCGCCAAGTGCTCTGTGCTTTACAAACATATCCATCTCGACACCGTGTCCGAAGGCTTCGTGTGCAATAAGACCTGTTACTTCGGGAGATGTTACTATCTCATACTCTCCGGGTTCAATGGACTCTGCATCAAGAAGTTCCTCTGCATCAGCAACCACTTTCTCAACGCTTCCTGCCATCTCATCGAAAAGTTCGGGACCGCACAGTCCGGAAAATGACTTGTAATCTTCCCTTATCTTTCCGTCCCTGCTGACAACAGCGGCAACCATTCCCTCGCTGTAGACATATGACTGCCTTAAGTCGCTTTCGGGCGTAAGGAACATCTTGCTGATGTGGGTGGACTGGGCTCTTGCGATGCATTCAATTACATCGGGACCGGCCTTCATTCCCTTATCCGAAATGGCGATCAGTTTTTCTGTAAGGGCTTTGATGTCAGCTTTTTCAGGAAGGATCTCGGCATCTCTTTGACCGAAGAACTCCCGCTTTTCGTAATCCAGAGCTCCGGTCTCATAGATCTTGCTGCCGGTTTCTTTAAGGAGCCTGTCCTGCTTTTCAAATTCATCTCTTATGTTTTTTATTATGGAAGCTGTATCACTCCAGTCAGCTGTGTTTACTGCATACTCTGCATATTTTTTGTTTTTGCATACCCTGAAGACAACGCCTCTTTCTGTGGTCATGGTCTTGTTTGATATACTTCTTGATCTGCTTCCGATCCTGATCACCAGACCCTTGGAATCTGTGGCAAGTGCACTTACATAATCATGGTCCTTTGCCAGATCATTTATCACTTCCTTAACAGCGGGTGCAAGTGCTGTAAGGTATTCTGAAAAAGGGACTTTCATTTCCTTTAATCCTTTCCGTATATTTTATCGAGGAGGACTTTCTTTTCAGGGTCCTCATCGTATACATCCTGTAGATAGTAATCCGTGATGATATCTTTTAATTCCGGATTTTTGATGATATAGTCCACCACCCATCTTTCCTGTATCTTGTAATAGGGATACTCGTGGGGTGATGCGTTCACGGGTTTAATGAACTGCTCACCGTAATTGATCTTAAGCACGTTTTCGTAACCGTAGGGAATATTGATCTCTCCGGACTCAAAGGGCGCACTCAGTTTCGCCCTGAAATCATCCTTGGAAAAGATCATATTGGTGTGTCCCATTATCAGGTGGGACAGGCAGGCCACATTTTCGGCGTCCTTACTTTTGGTGATCTGCGCTATATTCTCCGCAATGGAATTAAGCTGTCTGGGCACATCACCGTTTTTATCTATCTTAACTCCCGTGACATTTTTAAGATCCGCATATGCTTTATCCAGATCTATGCCCTCGTAATTACCGGGAGGCGGTGTATAGTTTTGCCAGTAAAGACTCTTGTATTTGAATGCAACATTTATGCAGTAAGCATACACCTGATACACCAGGTCAAATGTCTGCTGATCCTTGGGAAGATAATCCAAAGGATACACATCAAGTCCTACGGTATATGGAAAGCCGTAATTGGCATTCATGAATTCTTCACCAAAATCTGCTTTCTGTGTGTTGTTGATCCTGGTGATGCCCATGAAGTCATTGCATCTTTTTGTTTCCCTGTTGTTGTAATCGTATGTCTCCACCAGGTAATCCTTCATCTCGGTACGGGCAAACTCAAGGAAACGGTTATAATCCGGTCTGAGCATGCACACGTCCATATCGTCATCCCAGGGAATAAATCCACCGTGTCTTACGGCTCCAAGGAGCGTTCCGCAAAAAGCGAACCACTTAAGACCATGGCGTAAACATACTTCGTCAAAAGCTGCCAGGACCTTAAGTTGTGATGCCCAGCATCTTTTCATAAGTGAGGATACTTTAAATCCGCATCTTTCTTCTTCTTCAAAAAATTTTTCGTCAAACTTTAGTTCCAAAAATTTTTTCCTTACAGATATTTTGATATCCACTCATCCGGTATCTCTCCGGGGTGAGTTTTTATATAGTCCCTTACAACCTGCTGCTGGGATGCATAATAGGGATAATCATGGCTTGGACGGTTAACGGGTATCATGTAGCCCGGTCCGAAATTCTGCCTGAGCATCCTTTCATATCCTGCCGGAACATAGATGGTTCCTGTTTCGAAAGGAACCGTTAACACTTCATCAAAGCACTCCTTGGGAAACATCATGCTCTCTCCGTCAAAAGTA
>ONTX01000291.1 GCA_900320825.1 uncultured Lachnospiraceae bacterium
CAATCCAAGAACATAGTCTCTTACGCCCATCATCTTCCACTCTACGAAGCCGTCAAGATTTGAAGAGTCAAAACAGATCGAAAGCTTCGTGTTAAGCTTTGGCTGTTCAATGGAAACTGTGGTGTCTGCTTTGTCAAACTTGTGGTAATAGCATCTCTCCCGGTAATCTGCCGTAGGCTTTTCCATATGCATCCAGTTTGCAATATCATCTGCCGCATGATCATCTCTCGGAACCACCTCATTAGATGGTATAGCGATAATGCTGTCCTCATCCAAAAGCGGATATCCCATATTCATATGATACAGTATTTCAAACGGCTCAACCTTATCACCTGTATTTTCAACAGTATCTGTGATAGTAAAGCAGTTGTCTTCCGTAGAAACTCTTATTTCTCTGAAAAGGCGAAGCTTTCTTCCGAAGATCGTCTCATCTTTTGTGATCGTTTTGATCACAAGATCAATTTGCCCTGCTTGATCCTCTTCATAAAAGTAAGCCCGGTCACATGGGGTATTCGCTATGCTTCCATGAAGTGGAATATCCTCACCGTTATCATTGCAGGGTGTGCCTACACCGTTGAGACCGCAGGTAGTCAGGAAGCCTGCAGTAAAGGAATTAAGCCAGTTGCTGCCTATGCTGTCATAATATGCCGGAGCCACATAACCGCAGGGGCTCATATAACTCATGTTAATTCCTTTAAATCTAAGCCTTGAAATGTCCCCATTTCGGTCCGGAGATACTGTAAGTTCCAGCCCCTTTCCGTTATTTATCTCATAAAGGCGCATTCCATCACCCTTCCCACCAATCAACCGATGCTCTTCAATGCCAAACAGCTGGCTGTCATGTCCGATATATTTATTCATTACATTAACCCCCTGACCGCGTCATACAGTTTTTCGTAACGTTCAAATACTTCCATATACTTCTCGTGATATTCTGCCCTTGGCTCATACTTTTTTATTTTCTCTATCATTTTACCGGCCGCCTCTTCCAGATCTTTAAACATATCTATGGCTATTCCGGTAAGCATTGCCGAGCCAACCGTACCGGCATCAACAGTGCTGAGAGCGATCACAGGAAGTCCCAGTATATCTGCCTTCATTTGCATCCAGACCGCTGAATGGGCGCCGCCGCCGGTGGCATGTATTATTTTTGGCTTAGCCCCGGCCTTGACCACATTTTTATAGTTTAAAAACATTTCATAAGTGACGCCTTCCATACATGCACGGTAAATGTCACTTACCTTACTGTCGGTGGTCAGTCCCAGGATCGCGCCCTTTGACCCCATGTCCATATAAGGAGTAGCTGCACCGGCAAAATGAGGCAAAGTAAGCATTCCCGAAGGCCCATCAGGATCGAGCCCCAGAGATTGTCTGTTATTGGTATATTCCTTTTCGAGGTACTCATTAACAGAGAGTGATCTTGCTTCTCCCAGCTCCCTTTCCTTTTTTGCAAGATTGGATGTACACCACTGCATCAGGGCTCCACCCGTATAGGAAAACGCATAAGTCACATACTTCCCCGGAATCACATGTGGAACAATAACATATTTTCCCGGCATCATTTTCTTCACCACCGGCATCCCGTCAAATACGGGGGTCAGACACTGAACCGTTCCGGCTCCGTCTACCGCTGTATTTTCATCAAATGCCCCTGCTCCAACGCAGGCAGCCACCTGGTCATGAGCTATTGATACAATGTGAGTATTTTTTGACAGACCTGTTCTTTTTGCCGCCTTATCAGTGATCACGCCCGCATCTTTTCCCGTTGGTACCGGGTTCGAAAATAAGGCTTTATCAATACCTGCCGCATCGAGCATCTCATCGCTCCAGCACAGTCCGTTAATATCAAAGGCCATGCTTCTGGTAGCCAGCGAATAATCTATCTGAGCATTTCCGGTTAAAGAGAATACCACATAGTCTTCCATTTGAAATATGTGTCTGGTCTTTTCATAAATTTCCGGATCGTGTTTTTTTCTCCACATGATCTTGGGAAGACCGTACATTTCATGGGCAGTTATTCCGGTGATCCGGGCGATTTTCTCAAGTCCGATCTTTTCGACCAGTTCACGGCATTCTTCCTTTCCACGAGGATCTGTATATAACATCGCAGGAGCAAGCGGATTGCCGTCATCATCCGTCATAACAAAGGTCTCTCCAAAGCTTGTGACACCAATGCCTGCTATATCGGGATATTTTTTTGCCATTTCGCTTATTACAGCAAATACGCCTTCCGTAAGAGCTCCCGCATCAATCTCATGACCGCCTGCATTTCTTTGTACCGGGTAATCTCTGTATGATTTCCCAAGCTCTGATCCGCTTTCATCAAATACCGTAAGCTTACAGCCCGTCGTTCCTATATCAAGTCCTGCAATTTTCATGCTTATTCTCCTACTCTAATCTATATCAACCCACTCATATCCAAGATAAGTTGTAAAAGCTTCCTTTAAAACATCCTTCATATGACCGACTCCGACTGATGTATGATGCTTAAATCCGCCTCTTGCAAGTCTTATCATCTTGTTCTGCATATCAGGTATCTCACAAACACCGCCACATCCGAAGAAACCTTCTTCGATCACATCATCTGTAAA
>ONTX01000081.1 GCA_900320825.1 uncultured Lachnospiraceae bacterium
CTTCAGGACATCTGCGATTCCGCGGATAACTTTGTCGCCGACATTATGGCCGTATTCATCGTTGATGTCTTTGAAATTATCAACATCAAGGATGCAGAGCATACCGGATTTTCCGTTTGCCATGGCATCGGTCACTTTTCGTTCACCGCTGCCACGGTTCAAAATGCCTGTCATGATATCGGTGCTGGCAAGGATCTCGAGGTTTTGACGCTCTTTGGCTGATGCAACGATATCATCTACGTTCTTAAAACCTGCCAGTATATCGCCGCCGGGAATATTGGCATTGATGGGAATATATGTAAACTGATAATAATGTACCTCACCATTATCAATAACACGGTAACTGGAAACATATTCTGAATAATTCTTGAGTTTGTTTTTTATGGTGTTCAAGGATATGGCATCATACATCCACTCCTGATCTTCGGAGTAGACACGGTCTTTTACGTACTGTTTATAGAGAACGTCGTAGGAATATACCTTTTCTCCGGCACCCTCCATACCTTTTGTGACATAGCCGTCAAGCTTCAGGATCACCACACCGCCGGTCTGGGGATTTATTTTGAAGATATTGTAGTAATCGCGGCTCAGAGTCTCCACGATATCAAGCTGTTCTCTAAGATAGCGTTTATCTGAGATATGCTTGCGGATGGATTTGTCGATATCCCTGAAGGCCAGGATAAAATTCTCTGCTTCTTCCGGCTGTCCTGCCAGTGCAAAAGCCATCTGATGATAGGACATATTCCCGTCATCATTCAGTCTCATATAATCAAGTGAAAAAAGATCGCCGTCTTTGATCCTGGAGTAGACAACATCCATCTTTACATCCTTCTGGATGTTCTCAGTGCTGTTTACAACGCATCTGTCCACGTATTCCTCAATAAACCGGTCGTAATTGTCGAAACGGAAACCAAGTTCCACCGCATCATGATTGGTGTTTTCCCCGGTTGAACGGTACAGATACATCTTCTTTGTATTGACATTGATGACCCAGATCGTATGGTATTCTTTTCCGATACCGGTAATGATACCCATCAGACGGCGTATACGAGAATTAAAATCCTCCACCAGACCGCGCTGCTGTTCAGGATAATCCGAAGGATCGATCAATTCATTTTCTTTGATGACTAAATCTGATTGCATATCTTCTCCCGCAAGTATACTTTGATCCATCAAAAAAATCAGTATACATGATATTTTACAACACTATGCAAAAAGGGACAATACCTGCCTGAAACACACTCTGGAAGCCGGTTTTCACGGGTGATAAATTTTACCTATCGCGGGTGATAATTTTATTCAAATTTACAATCATGAAATTATGACAGTAATATCATAAAAAACAAATAAAAGAAATGCGTTTATGATAGCACAAAAAATGGAAAGGAAAATGAATGAAACTATCAGAAATCTTGGATCCTGAATTTGCACAGTCACTTTCTAATGCGAGGGTAGTAGGAGTCGATATCGGATCGAGAGCTACCAAGTGCGTCCTTCTTTATGACGGAGAACTGTTCAGCACAATTGTTGCAAGCGGAGTGTCCAGCAGAAAAACAGCTCAGGAAGTGATTGGAAAATTATTGGATGAAGCCGGAAAAAAATTGACTGATCTGGAATATATCGTCGGAACAGGGTATGGAAGAGTTGCAATCGAATTTGATGAAGTGCCGGGTCAGATGGTCACTGAGATTTCATGCCATGCGATAGGTGCACATTATCTTAACAAAGATACAAGAACAATAATCGATATCGGAGGACAGGATTCAAAAGCGATCAAGCTTGATCCCAAAACAGGCAGAGTTGCGGAGTTTATTATGAACGATAAATGTGCGGCAGGAACGGGGCGCTTTTTGGAAAAGGTTGCCGGAATGCTTGAACTTAAGCTTGAGGAACTCGGTGAAGAGGCACTTAAGGCAGAGAATCCCGCACAGGTAAGCAGTCAGTGCGTGGTGTTTGCCGAATCGGAGGTTGTATCTCTCAAAGCCAAGGGAGAGAGCAAAGCAAATATTTCAGCTGGAATACATTATGCTACGGCAAGGCGCGTAAAGAGCCTTATCAACAGGATCGATATTCAGGACACTGTTCTTTTTACGGGAGGTGTATCCAATAATCCCGGAATGCATAAAGCAATCGAAGATGTACTCAGGATCACTCTCGGAAAAACCAAATTGGATCTTACTCTTGCGGGTGCACTTGGCGCGGCCATCTATGCACACAAATATGCGATAGGTGAAAGTGTTGAGGTAGGAAAGGAGGAGAAGACCGATGCTGCTGTCTGAAGTAATAGATGTTGAAAAAGTAAAAAGTATCAGTGAAGTAAAAACAGTCGGTATAGATGTTGGATCCAGATCGGCGAAAGGAGTTCTGCTCGCTGACGGACAACTTCATACAGTCATAATCCCCACCGGATATGATGTTGAGAAGACTGCATCGGATGTTCTGGATAAGCTCCTTGAAGAAAGCGGATACGAATTAAACGATATACAGTATATCGTCGGAACGGGATATGGAAGGGTGTCGATGCATTTCGATGTTCCCACCGAACTGGTCACCGAGATTTCATGTCACGGACTTGGAGCTTACTATCTCGGAGATAACATAAAAACCATACTTGATATCGGCGGACAGGATTCAAAGGCAATAAAGATCGATCCCGAAAACGGACAGGTGCTTAACTTTGTAATGAATGATAAGTGCGCTGCGGGTACAGGAAGATTTCTGGAAAAAATGGCTAATATCCTCGGATATGATGCGGAGCAGATCGGAGAAGTATCTCTCAGCTCAAAGAATCCCGTGCCCATCAGCAGCCAGTGCGTGGTATTTGCGGAATCCGAGGTTATATCAGAAAGAGCGAAAGGTGTCGAGGTTGATGACCTTGCGATGGGAATATACCTTTCGGTCGCAAGAAGAGTCAATAACTTGCTGAGCCGTGTGGGTATAGAAGAGGGAGTTATCTTTACGGGAGGCGTATCCAATAATGTGGGAATGCGCATTGCTCTTGAAAAGATAATGAATATAAAAATCCAGACAGCCAGGCTTGACACTGTCTTTGCAGGAGCTCTCGGTGCAGCAATCCATGCACAGCGTTATTACAGCAAGCAGCTTAGCAGCGGTGAACTTGCAAAGCGTAAAAACAGATTGTATCTGGATCCTTTTAAAAGAACCCTTGAGAGCAGAAAGGCAGCCTATATATCAAGATCCACCGGAAAATCAAAATACGTTGCTTATATGTGTACTTATACTCCCATTGAGATCCTGGCGGCGGCGGACGTTGCGCATATCAGACTGTACCATACCGGAACGGCAACAGAGATATCCAGCGGTGAACACATGACACAAAGTGTTTTCTGCGATCTTACCAAGAGCATCATCGGAAAGTTTTACGAGAAGGATCCGATGTACCAGGCCATAGATAAGATCTACATGTTCTACACCTGCGATTGTATGAAAAAAACAGCGGAAGCCATAAGCAGGAATTTTGTCCCCACAGAGATCTACAATCTTCCGAGAATAAGAGATCGTGAAAACTCGCTTGAATACTATAGAAGAGAACTTGCCGCATTCAAAAAGAATCTCGAGGAATTAACGGGAAAAGAGATAAAGGATGAGGATATAAGAAAACAGATAAAGCTCTATAACAGGGTAAGGGAACTTTACAGAAATATTTCGGCGTATCGTAAGCTTCCTGTTCCTCCGATCAACAGCCAGGAGTATCAGTATCTTGTAAGCGGCTACTATTACATCCCCGCCGAGGAACTCATCCCCCTTTTGGAAGATGTTGAAGCTCAGCTGAAAAAAGCATCGAAGGAGCCTGCGGAAGGACGCGTGACCAGAATACTGATAGCAGGAGGAGCACTGGCAGAAGGTGATACGACAGCAACACGTATCATCGAAAACAATCTGGGAGCATATGTCGTAGCTGAGGATAATTGTACCGGATATAAGCTGTTCATAGACGATGTTCCCGATAATGAAGGCGATGTGCTTGAAGCTATCGCGGAAGGATATCTGAGAAGAGCACCATGCATCAGGATGAAACCTCTTATGGAGAATGAGGATCTTGCGGTGGAAATAGCAAATGAATATGACGTTGACGGAGTTGTGTTCTACTACCTTAAATTCTGTCCCGGATATTCCATAGCAAAAAATCAGTTCTCACAGCGTTTCAAGGAAGAAGGATTTCCAATTCTGGAAGTACCCAATGATTATTCTTCGAATGATGAGGGGCAATTGCTGACAAGGCTTGAGGCGTTTGTAGAGGTTTTGGACGAAAGGAGAAAAGCAGGTGTCAGAGTTCATTGATAAGACTTTGGAAAATGAAGAAGTGACTGACGGCGTCATCAGCCAGATCACACATGTTAAGCATAGCAGGGATGTGATACATGCACATTCAAAAGGAATCCGTAAGATTTTCGATCTGGCCCTCAGTTATGTTTATTATGCTGAAGAAGCTCATGAACGCGGTGAAAACGCCGTGTGGATACAGGCAAGAGCTGAAGCTCCTCTGATATTTGCATGTGGTGCCATCCCTGTTGCATTTACTGAGGCGGGAAGACTTGGAAGTCCCAATGCTCTTGATGTTGCCGAAAACGTATATCAGATTCCCCCTGAGATCTGTTCAATGGTTAAAGTGAATATAGGTGAATGGTACCTTCGGAAAAACAAGATCAAAAAGATTCTTGGACTGGGAAGTGCCTGTGAAGCCTATAACATCATGTTCGAGGTAATGAAAAAAGAAGGGTATGACGTATATACCATTGATACCTCCTACCGTGCTCCCCATCTCGGAGATGAAAGATATGAATCCCTTGTTGAGTTTTACAAACAGGAAGTAAGACAGGCTGCTAAGTGGATCAGCGGAAAAGAGCTTGATGAGAAGCGTCTCGGTGAAGAGATAGAACGCAGAAACCGTGTTAACCAAAAACTCAGAAGAATATGCGAGCTGAGGATAGAGCATCCCACTTATATGAAAAGTCTTGCGACCATGTATCTGATCTCTGCCACAGGCCATTTCTTCGGAAGAGCGGAAGAGTACGAGGATGCCATAGACACGATCCTTGAAGAGATGGAAGCATTAAAGCCCGGAGAATACGCCGATAAGGTTGTCCCTCTTGCATGGGTAGGCGGACGAGGCCAGGAATTCAGTGTGTATGAGTCCATAGATGATGCCGGAGGAGCTCTTGTAAGCTGGAATCTTCCGGTGCCGTATGAGGTCGATTATCCGGACTGGACAAAGGATCCCCTGGACGCATATGCAAGATATATGTTGGGAAAACATATGGGAGACACCACTGAAGACAGACTGGGTCTTCTTCTCAAAACCATTAAGGGGTGTGGCGCCAAAGGAGTTATAGGCTACGGAGACATCGGATGCTCCTTCGGAGGTATCGAATCCGAGATTCAAAGACAGTACTTCAGAAAAAATAATGTACCCTGTCTTAAACTGGAAGGTTCCTTCCAGGTTGGAAATGCTACAGGCCAGCTCACAACCAGAGTTAAAGCCTTTGTGGAAATGTTAAGTTGAGTTGTCGGTAAATAAAAAAACAGTAAAGGAGAGAAGAAAATGAAGAGTTTTGTGAAAAAAATCGTATCAACCGCACTAGTATTGTCAATAACGGGTATTCTTGCAGCCTGTGGTAATAATGCTTCAGCCGGTGCCGGCAGTTCAAATGCATCAGCCCCTGCCGCCCAGGTGTCACCTGAAGCGGATCAGAGTCAGAGAGTTATCATCGCAGAGATCTCAGAGGTTAATAATCCTTTTGCATTTAAGAATGATGACGGAGAGCCTGACGGATATTCTGCAGATGTTTTCAGAGCAGTAGCAGAGCTTCTTCCTCAGTATCAGTTTGAACTTATCACTGTTGCTCCCGATGCAATGGAAGCAAATCTTGAGAGTGGAAAAGTTGATATCTATGCATACAACGGCGGAAACAGTGCCCAGCTTGCATCAGATAAGCTTGCATTCGGCAAGGAAGCCTATCAGGTAATGGTTGATACCATTCTTGTACAGGCAGGAGATGAGCATAATTATAAGACCCTTGACGATTTCGGCGGAAAGGTAGTCTACGGACACAAGGGAGAGCCTTCAACCGTAGCTATGGAGGAGTATAATGCGGCTCATCCCGAGAATCCCATCGATATCCAGTTCATTACCGACGGCGCAACCGTAGTAAACGATCTTGTGACCGGAAAATGTGACGGATTTGTCAGAATTCACACCCAGGCACCTGTTTACAGCCAGCGTTTCGGTGTTGAGCTTGCACAGGTTGATATGGAGCCTCTTTCGGTAAGAGACGTTATCTATACTTATCGTGCTGATGAAGATCAGCAGCTGATCGATGATATTGACGGTGCGCTTCGCACATTAAAGGAAAACGGAAAGCTCGATGAGATCCATGAAAAATGGTTCTTCGGAACTCCCTGGGATTGGCAGGGCAATGTGACCGAGTGGCTTAATGAGCATCCCGGATATTTTGATAAGTGATCATCTGAAAGTTTGAAATGATGAAATGAGGACGGAACATTGGGAAAGATATTTGATCCTAAACTGATCCTGGAATATATGCCGGAGATCATAAAGGGGTTACCGACAACATTACTTATATTTGCACTGGTGCTTATCATATCGTTTGGTCTGGGTCTTGGCGGATCTGTGATCAAGCTGAAAAAAGTGCCCGTGATAACACAACTGATCAATCTTATAGCAAGCTATACTACCAATGTTCCGTCTGTTGTCCAGCTGTACATAATCTACTATATCTTACCTGCAGTATTGCTGGTTTTGTTCGGCATTGACACCAACAGCTGGGATCCCATAGTTTACGTTGTAGTTACATTCGGCGTTCAAAGAGGAGTTACCCTGATGGAAGGGATCCGTGCGGCGATATTAAGTGTTCCAAAGGGACAGTATGAGGCTGCATATGCGATGGGACTTACCAGATTCCAGACTTTTTTCCGGATTGTTTTTCCGCAGGCATTTAAGATAGTGTTGCCTATCGTGGAAATGCTGACATGTACATTGTTTAAAAGAACCAGCGTTGCTTATATGATCGGTGTTACGGATGTCATGAGCAGAGCGATATTTGCAGGAGCACGTATCGGTCATAACCTGGAAGCGTTTATAGCAGCGGCACTTGTATTTGCCGCATTGGATCTTGTGTTTGTAGGAATGTTCCATTTTGTTGAAAAGCATTTTCGTTACGGAGCAACCAGACCTGCCTGAATTGATTGATGACTATGTTTGATTTTGATAATGAGCTCTTTATGGGAGCGGTTAAAACCTGTTTTGAATATCTTCCCGTTACTTTAGTCATATCTCTTATACCATCGGCGATAGATTTTATACTCGGGACACTTATTGCCTTCGGAGAGTACCGCGGAAAGAAAGCCTGCCGCATTTTCCGTGTGGTTATTTCTTTCTATGCAAAATGCATGCCGGCTCTTCTTTCGATGTTTTTGTTCTACTATCTGGTCTTTGATGTGATCGCGTGGATGAAGAATGCCTTGGGAATACCGATAAATGTCAGGAACGTAAAGATAATATATATTGCGATCGTAGCTCTTGCATTTGACGGGATAGGGATGTATGCGGAGACAATGAGAGGCGCTTTTGACTCGGTTGGCAAAAACCAGCTGGAGGCAGCGTACAGTATGGGCTTAAGTACATTCCAAGCCTTTTACAGGATCATGTTTCCTCAGGTCATTGTTGAGGCAATAATCAATCTGAGACTCAATGTTCTTGGAAGCATCCTTTTTTCTTCCATGGCATATACCATCGGAGTCATGGATATATTCAACGGAGCGTCCGCATATGCAACCCAGTTTTTTGCATATAAGGAAGCGTATCTGGCAAGTGCCCTGGTGTACTGGTGTGTATGCCTTATCATCTCAAGACTTATTCTGTTGCTTGAAAATTATTCGCACAAAAAGACCGGACTGAAACCGGCGTAGGGAGAATGGTGCTGCATGAGTGAACTTATCGTAAGTAATGTGGAAAAAAGATTTGGCGGAAATGAAGTGCTTAAAGGTGTCTCCTTTTCTGTGAACAAGGGAGACTGTGTTGTTATCCTGGGACCAAGCGGATCAGGAAAAACAACACTTCTGAGATGTATTAATTTCCTTGAAAGAGCGGATAAGGGAAGTATAGAGATAGCCGATATCAAAACAGATTTCCGTAGTGCATCAAATAAACAGATAACGGATATCCGTAAGCATACAGCCTTTGTCTTTCAGAACTATAATCTCTTCAATAACATGACGGCACTTGGAAATGTGATGGAAGGTCTTGTTACCGCCAGAAAGGTTCCAAAGGCTGAGGCTGAAAAGATTGCAAAGGAAGCGCTCGACAGGGTAGGTCTTTCCTCAAGATATGATTTTTATCCATCACAGCTTTCCGGAGGACAGCAGCAGAGAGTTGGTATTGCAAGAGCTATTGCAGTCAACCCGGATGTGATCCTTTTTGATGAACCCACATCAGCACTTGATCCGGAACTTATTGATGAAGTTCTGGGTGTAATGCGCAAGCTGGCAAAAGATGGTGTGACGATGGTCGTTGTGACACATGAGATGAGTTTTGCCCAGGATGTGGCCAGTGAAGTAATATTTATGGATGGCGGAGTGATAGTGGAGTCGGGAAAACCGGGTGAATTTTTCTCCCATCCTAAAGAAGAAAGAACGCAGCAGTTCTTAAAAAGAGTTATCGGTGAATATACCTACGTAATATAAAATTTCGTGTGATGAAAGGAGTGGCGCAAAATGGAAGAAGAAATTCTGGAATTGTTGA
>ONTX01000184.1 GCA_900320825.1 uncultured Lachnospiraceae bacterium
ATTGAGGTATGGAAATAAGAGTTGAGAGACTAACTGAAGATAACTTTAATTCCCATTCACTGGATAACTTTATTAGGCATCAGGTTGTCACGGAGTGTTGGAGAAATGTGGATGGAAACTGGATTCTTCTGCCTATTTCATTTGTGGAAGAATGGAGTCTTGATAAGTGCAGAGAAGAAGCGTCGGCAATAGCAAATAATCTATATGGGGACATGATAGATTATGGGGCATTTGAAGAGACGGATTTGATAGGATATATCACGGTTGGTACAAAAAGGTTAGGAACAAAAGGACAGTATGTCCAGCTTGTTACATTTCAGGTATCAGAACCATTCAGGGGTATGGGAGTTGGCAGAAAGCTTTTTGAGAAAGCTGCCGGGGTTGCAAGGGAATATGGTGCAGAAAAGCTATACATATCCGCTCATTCATCAAAAGAATCTCAGGCTGCGTATAAGGCATTGGGATGTGTACATGCCGAGGAGATAATACCTTGGATTGCAGATGAGGAGCCATTTGATGTACAGCTGGAATATGTGTTATAAACTTGATTTTTACCAAATAAGGATTGATGCGACAGGGGAAATGGTAAATACGTGGTGTATTTACGGGAATCTGTGATGAATAACTATAAGACTTTTGGAAGCAAAACTATAGATATAGTGATTGAAATGGGGCTTGGGGCATGTATAGCTGAATGGGAATCGCTTGCAAGAGAATTAGGCAAGGATCACGGTGTACTTGTCTATGAAAGGGCCGGTATCAATCACAGTGATAAGAGCGATAAAGAAAGAACGCCCACGAATATTGCTGAAGAACTAATGAATCTCCTGGATGGGATTCCGCATGATGAAAAGATAGTGATAATAGGACATTCGCAGGGCGGACTATATGCCTGCGAATTCTGCGGCATCTATCCGGAGATTGTAAAGGGTCTTATTCTTCTGGATCCATTATCTGTAGAGGATAACAGATTTAAAAAGGAATTAACTGCTAAGGAGTTAAAGAAATCCGGAGCAGATAAGAGTAATAATTTTATATTATTGGAAACACTTGTAAAGCTCGGATTGAAAGGTCTTGTAAAGAAAGTAATGAGCCAGGCCCCGCCTTTTTATTACGCCAGTTTTTCCGAGGAGAAAAAAGAGGATATTTTGAATTCACTTGTAAATCTTACACATCTGCATACATGCAGGGATGAGTACAGGTTAGCACACGATGAAGAAGTTTTAAGGAATATGGTATCAAAGGATGATTATCCGGATATTCCGTGTATTCTTGTAACGCATTCATCTGAAGAGGCGATTAAGGAAAACATGGAATTTGGCAGAAACAGCCGACCTTTTGCTGTCAGGATTGAACAATTATGGCAGGAGATCATGAAAGTATATTTGGGTTATTCGGGAAGAGCAATATGGATCCGGGCTAAGAAAAGCACTCATTATATTCACTTGACGGAACCGGAAATAGTTATAGAGTGTGTGAATAATATAATGCAAATTTGATCGAGGTATTGATAGTAACAATTATTTTCATTATTTGCTGTATAGAAATTAAGAGACTGGCGGTTAGAGTAAGGTGACAGGTGCGCTGCTTTTCATGCTTTCGCTGACATTAACAATACCGGATGACTGTTTCGGATTTATACGGGAAATGCCTGATAAATACAGGCAGATGAGCCTGTTTGATCTGTAGACAGTTCGTGAAAATCAGTGCAAAACCAATCCGAATCAGTGCAGGTTCGGATTGGTTTTTTGTTCTGTGTTAACTTGTAACTATTCAGAACAGCACATATATTTTAAAATATGGCTTGTCAAGCTCGCTTGAGCAAGACATATTATATAAATATATGTATTGAATAGTTACTTTAGAAAATGCTCTGTTTCAGGAGGTAATAATGGAAAGAAAGGATCTAACGGAAGAATCTGTACTGCGTCTAGCCATTTGCGATGATGATAAAAGTGACAGGGAGAGGGTCAGTGCTCTGGTACGGGATTATTTAAATGAAAAGAAATTAAGGAACGAGTTAAAAGTATTTGACCATCCGGATTCATTGATAGAGGAGTGCGAGAAGTTCAGACCTCATATATATATTCTGGATATAGTTATGCCGATGGTCACCGGAATTCAGGCTGCAAGAGAGTTAAGGTGGAATCAGCCGGATGCCCAGATCATTTTCGCCACGTCAGAGAGTTCTTACGCTCTGGAGTCTTTTGATGTTAATCCCATCAATTACATTTTAAAACCGATTGAAAAAGAAAAGCTGTTTTCAACTCTCGATCTTGCTGTTTCGCGTGTGGACATATCAAATGAAAAGAGTATCTGTATAAAGGTCAAGGGAGGGATGCAGACACTTCGCCTTGATGAGATTCTTTACATAGAATACCGTAACCATGTGGTCTCTTATCATATAAGTGACGGAGAGCTTGTCTCAACACCGACGCTGAGGATCGGGTTTGCGGAATATCTTGAAGGCAATCATCCGGGAAATGATTTTGTCAGATGCCATGAATCCATAGCAGTTAATATAGCAGCCATAGATAAGCTGACCAAGACGGATATCACACTTCGCGGCGGTGAACAGATCCCTGTTGCGAAGAGCAGATATTCTGAGCTGATGGACAGATATATGGAATATAGATTTTAAAAGCAGAACTTCATTAGAAGGAGATAATATGGATGTAAAAGCATGTAATTATGATGTCCCCAAGCGGGATGGAAGTGTTTGGCCGGACGATATCTGCCCGGCATATACACCAAGAAGGGATGCGATACCAAGCATTAAGGGATGTTGGTATTGTAAATACGCTGACTTTCATTTAAAGGAAGAACGGGCACTTGAAGTAGGGATTTGTCAATGGCCAAAGAAGGTTATAGAATAGTGTAGTGAAGATAAAAGGCCGGCTTGGTTTTTCGGGGAGATGGACTTATGCGCACCATTCTTTTAACAGCGATCGTTTTAAGCTTATTTGCCATACTTTTTGAAGGTTTTATCGTTTTCAGAAACCTAAAAAACAAACTTCATGCATATCTGTTCCTTAACTGTATCTCGATGTTTATAAGTAATACCGGATATCTGTTACAGTTGCTGTCGAAAACGGAAGACGCTTATATTGCCGCGCTGAAGTTTTCATATGCCGGGAGAGTATGGATCGTATTTTCTCTTTTCATGTTTACGATAGAGTTATGTCATGTGAGTATCCCCAAACCTGTTACACGGGTATTCATACTTATCAATACTGTGGTTTACGTACTTGTATTTACTTTACAGGAACATATGCTCTATTATTCGAAGATCTGGTTTGATAAAAGCGGGATGTTTCCGGTTCTGCTGCACAGGAACGGCATTGTGCATAAAGTGTTTATGCAATATCAGACCATTATTATCTGCTATATTTTGTTCCTTCTTTTCGGAACCATTAAAAATCACAAAGGGAAAATCGCTAAAAAACGCTCACTTATAATTGTCGGCGGTTTTGTGACTGCGGCTGCTCTTTATATTACCCAGATTGCCCATATTTTCTTCATTACTTACTATTTTGATATTTCGGTTTTCGGTAATGTTGCCATCACTGTTTCCATGTTTATTGCAATATTCAGATATAACCTGCTGGGAATAATCGACATGGCCAGAGAATATATTGTTGACAGGCTTTCCGAGGGGGTCATTGCAATAGATCCGGATGGAAGGGTGCAGTATTATAACGAACATGTCAAAGAGCTTTATCCGGAAATCGAAACAGATCCGAAAAGTGTTGTGGATACACTGCGGGAGGCAATTATACGTGGGGATACAATAACAGCGAAAGACAGGTATTATTCACCTGAGGAAAAAGAGCTTTCCTCTGACGGAGAGATTATAGGAAAGCTGTATGTGCTTGTTGACACAACTGCTCTTAAGCAAAAGGAATATAAGCTGAAATCAGATGCCGCTATTCTCGAAATGGCTGCGGACAGTATGAAGGAACGCCTTTGTGCTGCTGAGGAGCTTCTTAGCCGGGACAGGACAATGCGCCATGACAGGAGGCATTTTGAGGCACTTATTTTATCCCTTTTACAGGATGGAAATGTAGATGAAGCAAGAAAGTATCTTGAGGAACGCTTATCTCAGGAACCCCGTTCTGTTCAGCACTACTGTGATAATACGACGGTTAATGCCGCTCTTATGCA
>ONTX01000015.1 GCA_900320825.1 uncultured Lachnospiraceae bacterium
AAGTCGGATAAAAAAACAGAAGACTTCTTCAGAGATGTGGATGATACGTTGCTCAGGATGGCATCTCAAAAGACCACTCGCAGTATTCAGCGTTTGACATGGGTGATACTTTCCATAACCCTTATCAATACGGTTGTAATCGTATTTATGGCTGCATATATCTGGCGTTTAAACTTGGGATAGATTTGGTATTTTTGTAGGAGATAAGATAAACACATGAAAGATACGACGGATGCGGCAGGTGGATTTGCCGGATGCAATGAGGGAACGATCAGAGATTGTTATTGTTATATATCAGCTGTTTCGAGAAAATACAGATGTGTGTTTGCTCAGTTGAATAAAGGAAAGATATCTACATCCTTTGTTAATCGCAGAGGAAGATTTCCACAGCTTTGGGATACGAACAGAAAAGAGTCATCTCATACGATTAAAGATGAAAAAGATGCAAATACACTAGGTTTTGATACGAAGGCGATTTGGAAAAAGACCAATGATCGCTATGTAATGCGTTTTGATGATGATAAGTGGTATGAAAAGATAAGTGTCGACCCCAAAAGAAAATCAGTTCGGATCAAGAATGCATCTGATCTTGAGAAGTTTTGTGAGAAGATCAATACCGGAGATAAGGAATACATCAACGCATATGTTACGGTAGAAGCTGATATAAACTGCGGCGGGAAAAAGTTCTCGCCTATAGGTATCACAAGAACTAATTCATTTTGCGGTATTTTTGACGGAAAAGGTCATATTATAAAAAACCTTTCCATAAAGGGACGCACGTCCGGAAACTTTGGTTTCTTTGGATATATGAGAGGCTGCGTTTATAATCTGACGCTCGATATCGTCGTAAAAGGAGAGGGGAATGTTGGTTCTGTCTGTGCCGTAAATGAAGGAAAGATGGTTTGCTGCGGTGCAGTTGCCGATGTGGGCGGAGAAGGTGACAGATTGATGCTCGGCGGATTCGTCGGCATAAACCGCGGAACAATAGAAAAAAGCTATGTGGTGGCAAGGCTTAAAGCGGCTATAGTGCCACTTATTGCGATTGCTCTTTTGACGTCGATGGTCTTCCTCATCGGAGCAGTGGGATTTATAGCGATTCCGAAGGCTAAACTTGCAGAGCAGGTGTACGCACCGATACAGTCTGATTCAGACCAGGTTAGGGTCATAGATGACGATGAGTCGGAATATCAGGTAACTAAAGATCACACTATATCATTTAAGTTTAATCAGACAGTGCATATTGACAGAAATACCGGAGAAATATACCTAAATTTTGAGAATCCTTCCTTTTCAGCAAATAAACTTGTAATCTCTCTGGTGCTTGATGACTCCAAAAAGAAAGAAGATCGGACAGTGATAGCACAGTCGGGGGCTGTAGATCCGGGATACGGTTTGCCATCTATCAAGCTAAATGATCGAGGATATGATGTTGTAAACTCGGGTGTAAGAAAAGGAATAGTTGTGCTGACACCGTATGATAGGGAGAATTATGAAAAAGCAAGTATTGGGGTGGAACTTCCCGTGAATATAGAAATAGAGGATAAATAGGAAAAATGAAGAAAAAAAGCAGGCAGATCGTAAGGTCAGGATTGGAGAAAAAGCGAAGAATTATTCTTTTGATAGTCATCATTACAAGCATATTAGCTATTGCAGGAGTGATTATTTACAGTATGATTATTGGATATGAACCTCCGAAGTTTGAGGTAAATGCTTTTGCTGGGACTCCGACACCTGAGGAAAGCTTCCTTTATGATGAGGTAGAGTCAGGATTTGGGTATAAGTTTTCAATTGCGTCCAATTTATATCAGCAGGAGGATCGTACACTTAAGGTGTTTTTTACAAATCCATCTTCAAATGATGTGAATCTGATGTGTGAGGTAAGGTCTGCAGATGATGAGGTGCTCTATGAAAGTGGCTTAATTCATCCAAATGAATATGTTGAATCTCTTGATCCTAAAGGTGAGTTTGAAAACAGAAAGATTGATGTGAATGTAATGATATATGCTTTTGAGCCGGAGACATACTGTAGCGCCGGTACGACCACATTAAAACTCGTGCTTCAGCCGTGGTAGTTTTGTTCTGTGTTTCCTGGGAGCGGATATGTTACCGAGACCAGGTGATTATAGATAAATCATTAACTAAATCATTAAACAAGGAGGTGAGATGAAAGCAATATATGTGGAACATGTATTGTTGAATTGAGAGATTCATCACTGTTTATAGAAAGGAGGCTTATGTGATGAAAAAAAGAAATGTTAAAACATTTACTTCTCTGGTTGTATGCTTCGCTTTTTTAGCAGGAATTGTGCTGATACCAACCAGATCAAGTGCGGAAACAAAAAAGATTGAGGGGACTGGTTCAAAGACATCAACTTCCGCTGATGTAGATGATGGCCCTCTTGAATCAGCAGAAATTCCAATTAATGCGAGTACTAGTGGGTCAGATATCATCTATAGTATTTCAGTGACATATGGGGCTATGGAGTTTTCGTATGGATATGGGAAAACGTGGGATCCTGTAAATCATGCTTATGCTGCAGGAGTTGTGGGCTGGGATCCTTCAAAACTCGATGCGTCTAATAACAAAATCACAGTAGAAAACAATTCAAATTTTCCGGTACATGTTACGTTTTCAGCTGATAGAGATGAGATTGCAGAAAATTTTAATACGGTCCCAACCGTATCGAATGCCGTGAGAGGTATTTTCAGCGATGACAATACGGATTTTGTAACTGGAGGCAATGTGACAAACCTGATTAAAGACGGAGGAGCTGGTGATACTTCAAAAAGCGTAACACTTGAGATGAATGCAAGCGATTCTAGTGTTACTACATACGTCAGAAAGGACAAGGATATTCCAAAGAACAATACTACAGAATGCACAAAAAGTATATTTTTTGCATTGTCAGGCATTCCAAATAAGACAATAGACACTATGGATAAAGTTGGAAGTATAATAGTTTCAGTAGCTCCAGAGACCGAAACAGTCGTGATGCCACAGCAGCCATGAAATGGTGTTTAGGGTTTGTTTATTTAGATGATCTTAGTGATTGCCTTTTAGTATGAAATAAAAATGCCGCAGTTTTGAATATACCGAAACTGCGGTGTTTTTTTATATGAAAAAAACACTATTGCGTTCCCGTTATCCCTGTGTTATAATCATCATTAATCCCCGCTTTCTGTGCAAGAGGGTTGATTTCTATTTTTCTACTATGTGGTAAG
>ONTX01000361.1 GCA_900320825.1 uncultured Lachnospiraceae bacterium
GACACCGGGTCCGATACCTGCGATAACGGCAAGTCCTGCACCTATAGCGGAACATCCGTATACAAAGTTCTCATTGAATTCCATATTATTTTCCTCCGTTAAAACCTTTTTTATGTTCAGGGCTTTTTAAGCCCGGGAACCCTGCTTAATGATCTCCTCTTGCGCTGGAGATATATGTCATTGTCAGCATGCAGAATACATATGTCTGTATCGCACCTGAGAAAAGATCGAAGTACACATGAAGTGCTGCGGGCCAGCCTGTTGCGATCCATCCGAGAAGTCCGTAGATAAGTGCCATCATAACGGTTCCGGAAAGAACGTTTGCAAAAAGACGAAGCGACAGCGAAATGGGTACCGCAATATCCGAAATTATATTGATGGGAAGCCAGATGGGGAGCCAGGGCGGAAGGGGTGAACACTTATCAGCCCAGAGCTGTGCAGGCTTATTGAATCTGACCTCACTGTAATGGATGATCATGAAAGTGATGAGCGCAAGCGGAAATGTTACGCCATAATCAGCAGTGGGAGGTCTGAGTCCCAAAAGACCTGAAATATTTGATAAAAGGATAAAGCAGAAAAGTGTTGCGATATAGTTGAAAAATACGGGAGCAGCCTTTCCCATGCCGCCGCTGACGGTATTGTACAGAAACTCCACAAGAAGCTCCACTCCGTTCATAAAACCGTTCTTCGGAGCAAAATCCTCTTCTTTAAGAGCCTTTTTGAATCCGTTTCCCGCAATGATGGAAAAGATGATCAGAATGAGCATAACCATGACAATGCTCACATGAGTTGTAGTGATGTAAACAGTGTGTCCGAAAAAAGAATAGTCGAAAAGACCATGGACCATGAAATCGATATTATCTGCAGTCAGCAGTAATCCGTCTATCAAACCCCTCATCCTCCGTTTTTATATTTTCATCCGTTCTTCAGAAGATCAATGATCATCTGCAGAAGCGGATGTTTCAGAGCTTTTATCTTCAGATCCGTCTTTTTTGTCGGAAGCTTTTGCAAAGTGTGCCGCAACCTCAGGGTGCAGGGCGTCATATTCTTCCTGGCTTAATGAGACCGGATCCGTCTCATGAAAATATGCATTGAACGCTTTATGAGTCAGCGGCTGAAGGTATGCCGACAACTTAAGCGTTATATATGCGATAAAAAAAACTACCGGGTCTAACTTGTCCGATAAGCAAAATATTGCGAGCATTACTCCGAAGATCACATATCTCCTTATATATCCGAAGTAGATCTTCTTTCTCGCATCGCCTTCAGGAAGGTCCAGTGCCTTGTCCAGCGTCCTGTACATATCAGTCGCGGAAACAAGTGCGGTCAGTATCCCGAAAATCCAGCTGATGCACATCCATCGGGCATCCATGGACGGAACAAACGCAAGACACGCCGTAATCACAAGTCCTATCAGTCCGAGGAATATGATCCCCGTTCTCAGTTCAAGAAGCGTTCTGTTTTCATTTTTCAGAATCGCCCGAAGACTCATGGGATGTATCAGAATCCTTCTTATCAGCCATTATGCTCATCGCAAAACGGAATATATTCTGAAAACCGGCAACAGCACCTATGAAAAACAGTACTATCATGATCCACTTTGTCCCGAAGTGCCTGTCCAGAAAATACCCCAGAGCACTGAGCCCGCATATGGGTACCAGCAGAAACAGACTAAACTGCAGGATCATGGAAAACGCCCGGATCACTTTGCCGTTACTTTCTTTTCTCACAATGCATAAATTATACAGCATTTATGTGTAAAAGTCCATAAAAAAAAGCCTGCGAAGGGCAGGCTTTTTGGAAGTTTTTGCCATCAGCACAAAGGGACTATTTCTTTCTTCTCTCGAAACGTCCGTACATCATATAGTGATAATAATAAAGTGAATAATTATTACCGTATTCCTTTGCTATGTCGGGATTTAATTCCTTATAGGACTTGGGATCAAAATCTTTGCATCCCGTTCTTCCTTCAGGCATTCCCACAAGAACAAAATGCATAAAGAGCAGGTTTGGATCGTACGCAAGATTTTTCCTTATATCCTCGTACTTATTGTAATAATAAGCCGCGTCAAATACAGGTGTGATATCCTCGGCAGAATAAGGAATGCCCGCAACATTCTTGAGCAGGTAGCCCGAGATCAGTCCGTCATTGTAAAGAAGGCAGAGGGACTCGAGAGGGATCTGCACACCCTCCACAAAATACATATGGGCAATGTTTCCCTCATTGATGCTCTTATAAAGAAGTCCCATGCGAAGCTGTCTGTACACACCGTTCACATCGGTATTCTTCTTAAGCGCCGGAATAAGCAGATACTCCATGGTGTAAGTATCGGTATATGCAGAGTCATAAGCCGGCTCAGCATGAAGCTCAGGTCCCGGGACCATTCCTGCCAAAGCCACTGCGGAAAGCAGTCCGCAGAGAAATCTTTTTGCCACTCCAAGTGTTTTGTTTTTTCTGTTCATAATTTCCCCTTTTTTGTACTTACTCTGAACGAAGTGCATCTATAGGATTAAGTGTACTTGCCCTTCTTGCGGGCATCCATCCGAATATGATACCCACAGCAGTGGAAAATCCGGCACCTATGGCTATCGCCGAATAAGATATGACAAAATCCGTATCGATCAGTTTTGCTCCGATGGCAGCTATCACAAGGCCAAGGATTATTCCTATGATCCCGCCAATAAGAGACAGGCAGATGGACTCTATCAAAAACTGAAGCTGGATCCTTGAAGGTTCCGCACCGAGTGCTTTTCTGAGCCCTATCTCCTTTGTCCTTTCAGTGACCGACACAAGCATCATGTTCATTATTCCTATACCGCCGACAACAAGCGCAATGGAAGCTATTCCGACAAGGAGTCCTGTCATCATTTTTGTGACGGTTCCGTAGACCTTCATAAGACTTTCCATGTTCAGGACGCTGAAGCTGTCCTTGGCATTGTTAAAGATCATATTCAGAGTGTTCCTAAGATCGCTCTCCACCTTGCTGCTCTCGTAGCCTTCCTCAACGAAGATCTCCGCCATCAGGATATTACTTCCCGATCTTCTGAGCATATTCCTGTAAGGCACTATGACCTCACCCTGGGACTGGCTGTCGTCAGTAAAACCTCCGCTTAAAGAATTATCTTCGCCTGAGACCCCAATGACCGTATAGTTCACTCCGTCCAGAAGGACTTCCTTTCCAAGAGGAGAATTTCCCCTCAGAACTTTTTGGACAAATGTCTTATCCACAACGCACACATTGACACTGCCGTCAGTTTCGCTTTCTATAAACGCCCTTCCGCTCATTATCATTTTGTCGTTGTTGGAGAAAAAGAGAATGTCCCTTCCCTTCATTGTGACTTTGTCATAGATCTCACCGTCATACACCGCAGAGATCGTCTCTGATACCGAAGGAGCAACACCGGTCACACCTTCAATCTCGCTGAGTTCCTCAACATCTCTTTCCGTAAGACCCCTTTTAAGAGCAGTTCCGGGAGTGCTTATGGTTATGGTTCCGGCGCCGAGTCCCGAGAGTTCTTCCATCATCATTCCCGTGGCGCCTTCCATTATGGTGATAAGTCCTATAACCGAAGAAACGCCTATGACTATGCCCAGCATGGTGAGAAAGGATCTCATCTTATTGCTTCTGATGTTGTCCAGGCTCATCGCTATGCTTTGTCTGATGATATTAAGCATCCGCCAATTCTCCTTCGCTTATCTCTCCGTCAAGTATCTTAACGATCCTTCCCGCATGTGATGCGATCTTCGAATCGTGTGTGATCATTATGATGGTATTCCCTTCATCATTAAGGGAATGAAACAGCTTCATTACCTGCTCTCCAGTTTTCTGGTCAAGAGCTCCCGTAGGCTCATCCGCAAGCAGTATGGAAGGTCTGTTTGCCACTGCCCTTGCTATGGCAACCCTCTGCTGCTGTCCTCCGGAAAGCTGATTGGGAAAATGGTACATCTTATCCGAAAGGCCGACTATATCCAGCACTTCCTTTACTCTTTCTTTCCTTTCCCTGTCAGGCCTGTTTGCATATATAAGAGGAAGTTCAACGTTTTGAAACGCACTCTGCTTTTGCAGGAGGAAAAAGGACTGGAAGATAAAGCCTATCTCCTTGCTCCTTATATGTGCAAGTCCCGTTTCATCCTCGTCCGCTATCTTTTTCCCATCAAGCCAGTATTCGCCCGACGTGGGTATATCAAGACAGCCGATGATATTCATGAGAGTGGATTTTCCGGAACCGGAGGGACCCAGCACCGCCAGGAACTCTCCCTTTTTTACGGTAAGATCAATATCCTTCAGTATATGAAGGGTCTCTTCTCCCATGATATAATCCTTGCAGATCTTTTCCATTCTAAGGATCTCTTCAGACATTTTTATCCCCTGGTGTCTCTGCCTTTACTCTTCTTCAGTCATCTGACTCATCATGTTTGAGAAGGAATCATACGCTATATACATAACAGTATCTCCCTCGGACAGTCCGTCAATGATCTGAGTGTACTTACCATCACTGATACCGCAGGTGATGGTCTGCTGTGACATTTTTCCATCCTTCATCACAAGGACATAGGATGTACCGTCTGACGCAGACTGAATTGCATCATTGGATATCGTAAGAACATTTTTAAGATCATTGGTGATGAGTCTTACATCGGCACTCATTCCGCTTCTTGTATCATCATCGGCCTTAAATCTGACCTCCGCTCCGAAGAACGATACATTCCCGCTGACAGTTGCGACCCTGTCAACATTATGGATGGTCCCTTCATATTCCTTATCAAGAGCATCCACAAGTATGGTCACGGGACTTCCTTCGGAAGCTCCAAGGATATCATACTCACCGATCTTGATATCAACCTTAAGTTCATCAAAGTCAGTGATGGTTGCGATATTTCCCGCAGCAGGCAAAAGCTCGCCCTCCGTGATGCCAAGGGAAGTGACAACTCCGTCGATGGGAGCTACGATCACATATTTATCAAGAGTATTCTTCAGATTCTCAAGCTGAAGATCACTCACTGTCGTATCGGAAGAAAGCTGCTCACCTCGGATCTTGAGTTCATAGGCTTCAAGTTGTCTTTGGGTCTGCCTCATTACAGAATTGTAATTATCCACGGCATAAATATAAGCATTCTGCGCCGCAATAAGTGAATCGTAAAGTTTTGTCAGAGTGTTTTCTTCGTTGATCTTGGCCGCTTCATAATTTCTGACTGCCTGATTATAACTTGCCTTGGTGGCATCATTGGGTGTTGCTTCCATGGCAAGATATGTACTGTCAACAGCGTTCATCGCATTAAGGATAGTAGTGGAAAGCTGCCGGTTATTGAGCTTTACTTCATCATTATATGCTCTCTGGGCACTGAGAAGATTGCCGTAGGCGGTATCAAGAGAGTTCTGTGCGGTAAGAACCGAGGCATACAGACCTTCACTCATATCGGTTATCATATTATTGTAGGAATCAAGCGCCGACTCAAGATTGAGTGCATTTTGGGCAGAAGCGATCCTCATGCCTGCTTCTTTTTCAAGGATCTGCTGATCGATGGCAGAAGTATCAAGCAAAGCTATGACATCGCCTTTTTTGACCTCATCCCCTTTTTCTATAAGAAGCTGTTCTACCTTTACTGCGGTGACTGAAGCCACAACTTTTTTCTCGGTAACCGGAGCGATGGTTCCGGTAAAATCATGCCAGGTTTTAATATCCCTGACTGTTGCAACATCGGTGGAATACAGCTGACTTGCCGTCTTAGCTCCCTTCACCACAAGATATACTATGATAAGAAGGATCACAAGAATAATGACCACCACTTTTATGATCTTTTTCTTTTTGCTTTTTGTTCCCTTATTTGATGCACTCATAAAAATCTCCCCGATCTTTTTCGTCTATCACAACAGCCGGGTCGCAATATGCGTCCCGAATCAAAAAACAGATAATATTATACCACATTTTTTTCAAAACCCGTTTTTCCGGCAAGTGCTTTCAGATATTTACCTCCACGGCTCATTGCAATGATCATGGGCGCATATGCGTCCCGGCCACTGATATTAAACATGAAAGGATATTCTTTAAACCTTTCCGAATATTCATTAACAAAACAGGTTATTCCCTTCCTTATCTCATTTGCCGCATCAGGAGATACGTCCTGCTTTCCATATCTCAAACCGTCAGCGTAAAAACCTGCAAAGGCAGGCTCCGGAGAAGATAAAAGAAGTTCCCAGTAAATATTGTGATCCTTGTTCGGATCATGCATTTTCAGAAGATCCCTGTTATGCCTCTGAGAATACATATAAGAGATAAGCTTTCCGCTTTGAATAAAACTTTCAGACGCATCAGGCTCGGGGTTATGGATGGTATTTGTTCCCGCAACTATTCCGGTGACAGTACAGACCATTTTCCATTTTCTTTCCATAAGATATGAAAGCGAAAGCGCTCCGCTTCCGGCCCAGCCTATATCTATGGCCAGAATTTTTTTCGCATCGCCTTTCTTTTCTTCAAAATATTTTTTTGCGGTCTCATTCCCGGGAGCATATGAGGCCATGACTTCATCCCAATAATACTCAATGAACCTTTTCAGGCAGGATGCATTTTCATCCGTCAGTTCATCACTCTTTTTCAGTTCTATGAATTTGTTGTCGTCTGACTCGCGTGTCTTTTCCCATATACCCTTCCACGAATCAATTTTTTCCGCAAGGAATCCAAGATCCATTGAACCCAGGATAGCGTCTATACTGTAACCGCGGTTTACCTTATGGAATATAAAACGTCTGAAGTAATCATACCTGTTATCATCTGCGGTAAGAAGGAGCGCCGCTCTTCTGGACCAGTAAACATATTCGGTATTTTCGGAAGGAAACAGACTGTCATATACTTTCTTCAACGTTTCACCGTCACGGGATAAAAAGAAAAGCTTATCGGCTTTTGTTTTTACGGCCTGCTCATGAATAAAGTTACAATACCCCAGAGCAAAAAGTCCGCCGTAAATAAAACCAAATTCGTATTCTTTTGAGAACTTGCTGAGTCCGTTATAGATATGATTGCTGACGATCCCCCTGTATGCACTGCCCGTGATGGCAGACATATCAAAAGGTCTGTAGAGCAGCATATTCCTCCGCACCTGGGGATATCTGCAGATCACAAATCCATTCTTTTTTGCATTTACCCCATCGCTTATCTCGTTGTCACCCACATGAACAACAGATGCATCACCCAGATCTTTTTTTACAAGTTTAAAGAGATCTCCCTTAGCCTTGTTCCTGCCGTGTTCACAGGATACGTAAATTTTTTCTGCACCGGTGAAGCCGTTTGAAGACAGGATGTCACCTAAATCTTTTGAAGAAACATACATATCGGAAACTACTATGATACGTTTTTTCTTTTCCTTAACGGCATTCCATACTTCAAGCATAAAAGGATTGGCATAACAGAGTTTTTTCTCTGCTTCGAGCTCTGCTCGCATTCCGGTTTCGGAATCCGTTCCGGTTATCTTTTCGAACTCATCCCAGATCTCCTTAAGAGTAACTTCTGTATGACCGCACTCCAGAAGCTTCCTGTGTCTTGCGGAGGCGGATGCTTTTCTTCTTATACTTTTAAAGTCAGGTATTCCTAGTTCTTCCCCGACAAAAAAGAACACATCAGCAGGTTCGGAAAGAGGCCTGAAAATAAGCGTGTCAAACATATCAAAAGAGATCACATCGTATTTCAGAAGTTCTTCGGTCATCTCTTTAACGGATCTGTAATCTTTATCCTTCAGGGCAATGGAGGATTCCGTCTTCCCTACAGGAAGGCGTTTGGATTCGTAATATTCTGCTTTGGGGTTTTTACCGATATATTTTAGTTGCAGAATGTAGTAACCGAAATTGAGCATGAGAAGATAGATCCATGACCAGATTTTAAGAAGGCCGTGACTTTTATCATGGATCTTATGATAACGATATGATATCCCCGGTTGTTTGTTAACCAGGGCATTGTAGATGAAAAGTCTAAAGCTCATAACTTATTCAATTTTATCTGATTTGGAGAGGGGTTGCAAACAAAGAGATGCAAAAGATAGGCATTCGGATTCAATCATTATTATATGTAAAAACAATTTTCGTATGGGCTGTACAAAATGATAAAAAATGATAAATTTTGATAAATCTGACTACCAAATGATAAAAATTGATAAATTTTGATAAATCTATAATTTTCAAGCGAAAGCAGTAATCACGCTGTGCGTTTGATCAAAAGCCAATATGTAACAATCCGACAAAAATTATAATTTCAAAAACACTGTTGGTGATTTTTAAAACAAGTATTCTTTGTATTAAAAAGGATTGTTTCATTTGTGCAACATTTCAGTTGTGCACTTTTCCGAGATTTACACGACTAAAAATACCGTATAGCATAATCTCGTTGCCCCTTCTATTCCGGCACGGAAAGGAGGTGAGAATTCAATGTCTAGGATATCCGCGGAGTTTGCAGTCTCCGTTATGGCAAGTGTAGTCGCGTACTATATTTGCAAATGGTTGGACAGAGATGATCAAGGCAACCAACCTAAGGATTGATCCTCCTTGCAAAAAACGGATAAGAAAAACCCGGAGAGTGCATTCTCCGGGTTTTTCGCTGAGAACTCTGTCTCAAATATCCGCTAGTTTGTCCAAGGAAAAGATACCACTTTTTAAATAGAAAAGCAATCGCAAATCTTTATTCATCATCCAAACGAAGATATTTAACCCACATTTCCTTTGATGTCATATATCTATACTTTGCTCTATATTCCTTAACAATTCGTGAATAACATAAGATCATTCGAAAATATAGCTTCAAAAACTTAGCCATACAGGATCCAGCTTTTTTTATATTCTTTTCCCGTGTAAATCCCATTCCGGAATTTTCTTCAAAAAACAAAATCTTTTTTGCCCTATATCCCTGAACCGGTCTTTCTGCATATATCGGTAAAGTGAAATTGTTTTTTGCTTTTAAAAGATACCCGTTAAAAGTAAGTTTTCTAACCACTGCGTGCAGCCGGTCGCAGTCCGTAATACCGCATCCAACCCTATACCAATTCCAATCAACCTGCTTGCTCACATCAGATAAAGGCTTATTCAGTTTGATAATTTCTTCATTATATTTTTCCGGATCGATCGAGCATAACCACACGGGACCTTTAAGATAATCTTCAATTGCCCTGTTAAGTGCATCGGCATATTCATATCTGTAAAGGCAGACCTCTGAATGAATTTTCTTTTTCAGGAATTTTAAAACTGCTTTCTTATCAAAACCGCCATCGTGACAACTGTTTACTATCAGCGAATTCCTATTTGAATAATAAAATTGCATGGCAGTACGTTTAAGATCAAAGGGCTCATGCCTTACAGCAATATTACTCGTAGTAACGACTTTAGCTTTGTTTCTAAGACCATAATCAACATCATCCCACTGAAAAAACAAGGGCAAAGGCAGATTGTCTTCCCTTATATACTTGATAGGAATACAGCAAAACCACCACGCATTGTAATCCGCTCCATTCAAAGCATCGATTCTTTGTACGTCCTCAGTTTTTCTCATATCCAGGCCATAACCCATCGGCTCAACAGTCAGGCCTTTCCATTTCGCGCCGGACTCCACATGAAACCATGGCTTATCGCTTCTGAGCATCGCTCCGCCCACAAACGAATCCTGTTCCTCCGGCTTTAAACTTTCTAAAAGGTGAATAAGATTTTCAAAGATTCGTGAATCAAAAGAAACATCGTCATCCATCAAAATTACATGAGTGTAGTCTTCTTTGGATTTAAGAACTTCCAACATCCCGCGGGCAAAGCCGCCGGCACCGCCTACATTAAAGTTCTTAACGATCGTTATTATCTCTTTGTTTTCAACAAATAATCCGCCTTTATTATCAACCAAATAAACATGGAAATAATTTTTGTTTAATTCACTTAGCGACGACATATTTTCATACACACAATCCGTGTGGTTATATGTCGTTATAATTATCGCAATTTTAATGTGATCGGCCATCAACGGATTCCTCTGGCAATCAGCAACGCATCCAATACATCGGACAAATCATCCCTGTCTTTTTTTAAACGATTTATATCATTGCAAATCCCTTTATTAAACAGCGAATCCGGAGAAACCCACAAACCTTTTTTCTCGCATTTCTTTTTTCCGCCTTTTAAAGCAACAAGCATACGGTATGACAGCGAACACTCAACCGCCAATATCCGGCACTTCAAACTGTCACATTCATTTTTTAAATTCATATAGTCTTTAAAAGCATTAGGACCGATATAACCCTTTTTAGACTTGTTTGCTATTTTTTCAAGCAGTTTATCGATGATCTTGAGTTTATACCCTTCATCTGAGGCATTCATGGTTTTACGCAAAAGCGGTGAACAATTTATCTCATATTCCGCCACTGCCAATTCTCTGATCACAGAAGCGCTTGCGCCGTATTCAATTATTCTTTGACAGTATTCCTGTTCTATTTTCCTTATGGAAGACGAAAACACAATTTCCAGATTGTTTTCACTTGATAACCTAATGCATTCAGTTATACCCTTAACAAGATCAGTCACTTTTCTTTCGTTCCAGGCAACATGTCCTGGGGCATAATTATATAAATATACATCAAAATCCAATGCATAAAACCGTTTTGCCAGGTTCATAGCCTTTACAAAAAACGGCGGGTCCTGATATCTCCTAAGATCCGGAAAAATAATATTATTATTTTTCAAGAATTCTCTGTTATATATATAAGCTGTATATCCGTATTCATTTTGATAGTCTGTATATTCTATATAACTGCTATTTGAAAAACAAATATCTTCGCTTTTCTTTATAACCCCATCTTGTGCAACAATCGTATTTCCGCCACAGATCAACACGCCTTTTTCTTCGGCAGTTAAATATAATTTTCTCAAAGACTCATTATTCGGATATTCATCATCAGGATCCATAAATGCTATATACTTACCCCGTGCAATTGATAAACCGGCATTTCTTGCGGCACCGGGGCCCGAATTTTCCTGGAGGATCAACCGAATATTTTTGTGATTAACTGTATATAAATATATGATATCTGAGGATCTATCCGTAGACCCGTCATCTATACATATTATTTCAATATCCTCTAAGTTTTGCTGCAATACACTGTTTAAACATTTTCTGATCGTTTGCTCTGCATTAAATACAGGAATGATAACTGAAATGCTTACAAAAGAATCTTCATCATTTGTCACAGTATATTTCAAACTATTCTTTAATTTTACTTTTGTATCCTGCAAAAGCAGTAAATCATCTTTCTTTATTTCTTCCGCAAATCTTTTTGCATACCACTCATGATAGAATCGCCTCGGATTGTCCATTATCATCAAAAGATCTGAGCACTGATAAGGTTTCAAATAGTCACATTTCAGATCATTATTATTTTTATACTGATTAAGTATACTTGACAGTTTAAGAAGAAAAGATAATTTATACTCTTCGGGAATCCTATTAAAATGATAGATACAAGAGTCAAACATTCTAAGTATAAAAATCGGAAGATATTTAGTGCGTTCAGATTCATTATATTTTTGCGTATACGAATAAATCTGATTCCATTCATCGAATATGCACATAGCATTTTCATAAGAACAACTATTAGACGACGATCCTTCCCTGTCTATCCTGTATAAGTAGAATGCTTTTTTTAAGTAATATATAGTATTACATTTCGTAAACAACTGATACCACAATCCATTATCCTGAAACGATGCTCCCGGCGTTTCATTTAATCTTATGTGACATTTCTGAATGACCTCATTTTTATAAATCCCCATCGGATTGCACATACTGGCTCTGTAGCAATCAGGATTATCCGATATGATCATTTTTCTGTTATACATTTTTTCGTCCGGACACGAACTGACGCATTTTCTGTCTTCAATATTGTCGTTAAAAAACCTGTAATAATCGCCTTTAATAATATCGATATCAGAATATTGCAAAGAAACATTATACAATTCTTCATACATATCAGGAAGAATCACATCATCCGATTCAACTATGCCTACATATTCACCGGTGGAACTTTTTATTCCCTGATTAACAGCATAGCCATATCCATTATTTTCGTTTGAAATAACAATAATGCGATCATCTGTTTCCTGATATTTTTGTATTATCTGTAGTGAATTATCTGTCGAACCGTCATTCACACAAATAATTTCAATTTCTTTTAAAGTTTGATTGATAACAGAATTCAGGCATTCGTCCAAATATTGTTCAACATTATAAATTGGAATTATTACTGATACTTTAGGCTTATTCACCATAGATCAATTCCTCCGCTAATGATAATGCATTTTCTATAGTTTCCTGCATATCCGTGTATTTATAACCGCCTAACCTGCCGCAAAAATACAAGTTTTTATTATTTTCAGATAATCTTTTATATTTTTGATATATCAAATTATTCCTGACATCATTTATTGGATAAAACGGTTCTATATCGCCTTCAACTTTACAAGGATGTTCGTATGACACTACTGTATTATTCTGTTGTCCAAACTCAAAATGCTTATGCTCAATACTTCTGGTATACGGAGTGTCCTTATCGGTATAATTAACAACAGCAACACCTTGATGGTTTTTCGTAGCTAATTTCCTATGTTCAAACCTCAGCCCTCTGTATTCCAAAGTGCCAAATCTGTAGTGGTAAAATTCATCTATCGGACCGGTATATATAATACATTTAGAGTTGCTCGTAAATTCTTTTTCATTATCCAAAAAATTAGAATTTAATAATACCTCGCACCCCTCGAGTAACTTCATAAAAATACCGGTATATCCGCCTATAGGAATTCCCTGGTATATGTCATTATAGTAATTATTGTCATAAGTAAACCTGACCGGTATTCTCTTAATAATATCTGCAGGAAGATTTTTGCACTCTCTCCCCCATTGTTTTTCCGTATAACCTTTGATCAGTTTTTCATAAATGTCTTTTCCAACTAAAGATATACACTTCTCTTCTAAATTGGCGGGAGCCTTGATACCGCATTTTTGAGAATTTATTTTTTCCTTTGCATCATCAGGCGTCATGCATCCCCACATTCTATAGAAAGTATTCATATTAAACGGCAAATTGTATATTTCATTGTGATATTTAGCAATTGGGGAATTAATATAATTGTTGAATTCTGCAAACTGATTTATATACTTCCAAATATTTATATTTGAGGTTTTGAAAACATGTGCACCATATAAATGTACGTTTATACCATCCCAGTTTTCGGTATAACAATTTCCACCAATATGGTTTCTTTTGTCGATGATAAGTACTTTTTTACCGGCTTTTTTAGCCTCATGAGCAAATACCGCCCCAAACAATCCGGCTCCTACTATCAAATAATCATACATTTTCATTCCTCAAACATTATATGAAATCAAAAATTCTGATTATAATTAATCACGACAAAGAAGTGCTCTCCGCTTCCAAATTCTTATACGCGTCACACACTTTCTTCGGATCTCCCACCATCTTCATTTCGCCTCTTTCTATCCACACACACTTGGTACAGTTATCGAGGATGGTCTGCATGCTATGGCTGACAAGAAGTACCGTGCTTCCGCTGTGGATCATTTCCTTTACACGGGCAAGGCTCTTTTGCCTGAAGAATTCATCCCCTACGGAAAGCACCTCGTCAAGGATCAGAATCTCCGCGGCATCACCGGCGGTGGCGATTGCAAAACCGAGTCTTGAAACCATTCCGGATGAGAAGTTTTTAACCGGCTGTTCCATGTAGTCATGAAGTTCCGCAAAATCCACTATCTCATCGTAATGCTCATCAAGGAAGTCCTTCGAGTATCCGATAATGGATCCGTTAAGATATACGTTTTCCCTGGCTGTAAGTTCATAGTCAAATCCTGTTCCAAGAGTCAGGAACTGGATCTTTTTTCTGTCAACGGTAACTTTACCCGATGTGGGTACAAGAGCACCGGATATGATCTTAAGGAGCGTACTTTTTCCGGAACCGTTCGTTCCGATGATACCCACGATCTCTCCTTTAAATACATCAAAGCTTATATGGTAAAGTGCATACAATTTCCTGTAGGAAATATTGCGTTTAAGCAGTCTGATGATATAATCCTTTATTCCCGACGGGGTATATGTAGCAAGTTTAAATACCATTGTGACATCATCTACGGATATCACAGGTTTTTCATACATTTCCGCGATGCGCTCCGACTGACGTTTCTGAAGAGCCTTTGAGACTTTGACGGAATTCTTCTTCTCTATAAAATCAAGAAGGTTGTCGTAGCCTCCCTCTTCGTCCGGTGCAGGCTCATCATAAAAATCCTCATCAGAATCTTCATCATAAGACTGACTGTCTTCCTCTGGTTCTTCTTCGGAATACGTTTTGGAAACCGATCCGTCAGTCACTTCAACTGATTCTTCTTCGTAATCATCATAGTCATCCGGTTCATCTTCATAC
>ONTX01000090.1 GCA_900320825.1 uncultured Lachnospiraceae bacterium
AATACTTGGTGATGAGGCTATAAAGGAATTTGTAAAGTGTAGGAATTCAATTACACATGGCAATACAAAGCCCATGACAACGCGAGTCGCAGAGACAGCTTTTGTGCTAGCTGGTGTTGTATATTGTTGTGTTTTAAACAGAATCGGCGTAAAAAATGAGAAGATATTAGAACTGGCAAGATACAAGTTGACACGATAAAGATAGGATTGAGTATCTATAGATTATAAGGATACTATCCTCTGTGACAATACCCGCTTAAAAGGTGAATTCTAGGAGTTCTAGAAGCATCTAGCTCGCGAAGGAAACATAGTGTCAGTGTGGGCTTTTCGGCATTCCGGAGATAATATGGTCTGAATAATATTGACAAAAGGACGCAGACTAAGACAAAGGAAATGAAGGTCTACATGCATAAACGTAAGAGTGATAAGGCTGATGAGATTTTTGTCATAAATGTTGGCAGCTATGCGGGGGATGCACTTAATCAGAGATAGAGTATGCTCAAGCAACGGGAAAAAGTACGTTAAATAGAAGAAATGGAAAAATGCCTTAACGAATCGCAAACCGAGAATTAATGTCGGAGATTTACATATATGAGTGTTTCTGAAAATTACTATCAGAAAAAAGTGCAAGAGTATTTAAAAAATGAGTATGGATTATCACAGTGGATACAGGTTTGTGGACATTGTAATCTGTTCGGTGCCGATGCAGGATTTTGGTGTGGATTTATTCCTGAAAATAGCATTAAAGAATCGCTTTCTGATTTTTCATGGGATATATCTATGCAATCTGGCGCTCCCGGGTTTGAAATGAATGGCGAAGGGACTGTTTATAGATCTAGGCTTGTGAATAAAAGCGAGGAGGCATTGTTATTTTATCGTGAATTCTATGGGGTGGCATCTGATTACGTTGAAATTTCTCAAGAGTTTATTTTATTGAATAATCTGCGGTATGACAAAAAGCACAAGGCATATTATGCCATGTATGAAAGCGGTGAGCAGGAAGAAGCGGTTAAATATATCGATGATCGATCCATACAAATTAAGTCAAAATTTTTAAGGAAGTATGCATCTGCCAAACGGTTGGCTATAGTTTTGGAATTTGATATTAGGACACGTTATAGTGGGCAATTATCAGATTATGGTCTTGCAGACTTTAATGATGTAATTCAGCAGGACAATATCTGTTTCTCAATTACCGGTGGAGAGTACCGAATACCTAATACCGTATTTAGTAGAGTCCTGGGGAAGAAAATAATCGCACCAGAGCCCATCGAGAAGTGTGGATTTTGGCCCTATGAAAAGGAGAAGAATTATCAAGATTTTATTATAGGTACTGACGAACAAGGCAATACGATAACCCATACATGCAATCCTGATTTTTTGAATAATTACTTTGGAGCGAACCCTTCTGCGCCAATGTATCTAACTCCCGTGTTTTTCTCAAGGGAAGTGTTACAGAAATACTACTCAAAACCAGAATTATACAGAATATCAGACGGTCAATTGTCGTGTCAGTCTCTATGGGGAATGGAAATAGATAATCATCATGAGAATGTAGTTGGTGCTTACCTTGGAGATCTTGGCAGAGACCTTCCTGAAGCAGAACAGAAACACTGGAAGAACTATAATGTTGTGACGGATGATTCCTTGAGTACAACATCAATTCAGAGAGATTTCCTTTGTTTAGCTGCGGAATCAAGAGTAATAGAACATCAATTTAAGCGAGATTATAAGGAGCTTATAAAACGGTGGAATGAATCATTTGGATGGCCTTTATACACTGCTCCGTCCAGAGAGGATGAATATATCTTTGATCAAATTAGAAGACCACTATCAGACAGCCAAGCGGAATTTGATCAGCTGATACTAATGTTAAGCAAATTGATAATTGATCTCTTAAATGAAAAAGGGCTATCAAAAGAAATAACGGCTGATTCTGGATTAAGAGGAATTAGCAAATTAGAACAATGGCTAATAGAGACAGGCGTATCTGGGTTTGAGGATCACATCACTTTTTTAAGGAATTTGTGGGACCTTAGATCATCAGGAGCAGGCCACGCAAAAGGAAAG
>ONTX01000253.1 GCA_900320825.1 uncultured Lachnospiraceae bacterium
CACCCATGTGAAACCCTCCAGACGCTTTTTCACCTCTTCAAACGCTTTCCCGGGATCTGAATTATTATCTATTACCACATCGGAATTCTTTATGAATTCCTCATCGCTTAACTGGTTTTTCATAATGGACAATGCTTTTTTTCTTGTATAGCCGCGGGATTCCATAAGCCTCTTGATCCTGGTCTCCTCATCAGCTCGGATATACCACATCTCATCAACCATGTCCTTGTAGCCTTTCTCTATAAGCAAAGCTGCCTCTATGAAAAAGAGCTCGGATTCGTGAAGTTTAACCGCATTACGCATCTTATCCACTATATAGCACTCAACAGCAGGATGAATGATGGCATTTGCTTTCTCAAGATTTTCGGGAGAATCAGTCTTATAAAGAACTGAAGCAAACTTTTTTGAACTGATCTCCGAGCCTTCTCCGTTCTCCAATATACCCTTACCGAAAACATCTATGAGCCTGTCATAGACTATGGTTCCGGGAAGCTCAAGTTCCTTTGCAATCTGATCCGCATAATAAATATCAGCAATATAATGAGCGGAAATAAAATTCAGTATGCTTGATTTTCCGCTTCCGACTCCGCCTGTTATTCCGATAATCTTCATCAGTGTGCCTCATACCAGCTGTTTCCCGAACTGACCGATACTTCCAGTTTCACGGCCATGTCAGCTGCTTTCTCCATACAATTGATCAAAAGACCTTTTATTTCACCGGCTTCATTTTCAGGTCCTTCAATGAGAAGTTCATCATGAACCTGAAGAATCAACCGTGATCTGTAATTTTTAGCTTTAAGCTCATTCCAGACAAGGATCATAGCCAGCTTGATGATATCAGCGGCGGTTCCCTGGATCGGAGCATTCATGGCAACTCTTTCACCGAAGGCCCTTGTCATAAAATTAGAATTCTTAAGTTCGGGTATCTGTCTTCTTCTACCAAAATAGGTTTCAGAATACCCTTTGGTTTTTGCACTTTCAACGAGACCGTCAAGATAAGCCTTAAGTCCCGGGAAAGTTTCGAAATATTTTTTTATGTATTCCGATGCTTCCTTGCGGCTGATACCGATATTCTCACCCAGGCCGAAGGACGAAATGCCGTAGACAATACCGAAGTTAACCGCTTTTGCATTTCTTCTCAAAGTATCAGTAACTTCATCAAGGGGCACTCCGAAAACTTTGGATGCGGTGATCTTATGAATATCCTCACCGGATCTGTAGCTTTCTATAAGTGTCTTGTCACCTGATAAAGAAGCCAGAACCCTGAGTTCGATCTGCGAATAGTCCGCATCGGTAAAAATGTTTCCCTCGGAAGGAACAAATACTTTTCTAAGTCTGCTTCCAATCTCAGTCCTGATGGGAATGTTTTGAAGATTGGGATCGGAGGATGAAATCCTGCCTGTTGCGGTGACCATCTGATTGAACTTACATCTGATCCTTGAATCTTCACCAATGAAATTCTTAAGGCCCTCCGCATATGTGGATCTAAGCTTGGTAAGACCTCTGTACTCCAGGATATCCTTAACAAAAGGAACGTCCGGAGCAAGTTTTTCAAGTACATCAGCTGATGTGGAATAACCTGTCTTGGTCTTCTTTCCACCGGGAAGGTTCATTTTTTCAAAGAGGATCACACCAAGCTGCTTGGGAGAATTGATATTAAAATCACTTTCCCCTGATTCTTCATGGATCTTCTTTTCAAGCTCATCAATCCTTAAAGATAACTCTTTTGAATAAGAATCAAGCTCATCCCTGAGAACCTTTATACCGATGCTTTCCATATCATAAAGTATATAGGAAAGGGGCATCTCTATCTTTTCATACACGCTTCTCTGGCCCGTCTCATCAAGAGCTTTCAAAACAGGGCCTCTTGCCTTTAACGAAATAAATGCGGTGTCACATGCAAGATCACGTAAAATATCGGGGGCCGTGGTAAAAGCTTCACTAACAGTCAGCTTCCCGAATCTTTCTTTAAAGGACAAAACCGAAAAACCAAGATAAGCGGCTGATATGTTATCAATACCGTGGTCTGAAGACAAAGGATCAAGCACATAATTACCGAGAGCTGCATCAAAAAGCTTAGAAGGATCAATAAAACCGGTGACAAAGTACTGGGGTTTTATATCCGTAAAGCATAAGATACATCCGCTGTCAGAAAGACTCTTAAGCGAGGCAGACAAAGCATCACAGGATATATCCATTCCCGAATAATAAAAAGTACTGTCTCCGTCACAAAATGCCGCCGCATAAACCATGGAAGAATCGGTAACAAAATGAAAACCTGCTTCTTTTGCTTTACTGTTTTCTATCTTTTCCGTAAATGAAGCAAATGAATCAAGCTCAGTTACAGGCAGTTTTTCTAAATTGTTTTCCGTAGATGAAGCCGACTTTGCGGAATCATCAAATCTTGAATAAAAAGATTTAAGTCCAAGATCCTTTATAATGTCATAAGCTTCAGGGGTATAAAAGCCCTCAGCTTTTGAATTTTCCTTATC
>ONTX01000008.1 GCA_900320825.1 uncultured Lachnospiraceae bacterium
ATTTTCCGGTTTATATCCTCTTGCAAGAAGCCAGTTGTAAGAAGCAAGTGCATCCTCTAATGCCGCGGGATAGGGATTTTCCGGAGCTACCCTGTAATCCGGGGAAAGCACGCTCATGCCGTGGCTTATCTCGTTATACAGTCCGGCAAAAACATAATATGCATTCCTGATGGCTCCCATGTATCCGCCGCCATGAAGCTGAAGTATAACATGATCCGTATCCGGGTTTTCTTTTGATGAAAGAAGCTTCATCGTAAAATCACCCATATCGAAATGGGTCATGTTAAAAGGTGCGGGAACCGTCCATGCGGGCTCGGACATTTTCTTTCTGAGTTCACCTGTCTTGAGGCTCTTGCCCATCATGGACTCGTTGGATATGTAATTGATCATCCTGGAAAGAACCCGTCCTCTTGACGACACACCTGATGATGCCTGGGATTCGTGGGTTTCTCCACTCGTCTCTTCGGAAGCTGCATCATCTTTTCGAACCGATGAAGCACTGTCCGTATCCGTTTCGGGAGCGGTGTCAATGTAAGCCTCCGCAGCGTCAGTCACAGATGCCGGAACTCCTCCCACATTTTCATTAGGATCATCATCCGGAACTGTAACCTCATGGTACTGGGTTTCGAATTTTCTTATCCAGGGAATCCTTATAATAGCCATCAGATGTGTAACCTCCTCTTAAGCTCGTCGGTTGCACGTCTTCCGCCGAAAATGATCATTCCCGAAAAAAGGATCACCGAAACGGAAACAGCAATGATAACAAGCACCTTTTCCCTTATGACACCGAACCTTAAAAGGAGCATGAGAATAACGCTTCCCAGAAGGTTAAAGATCTGAAGATTGATATATGACTGCCAGTTTCTTTTGTTGATTATCATAAGTAAGATACATATGACATTGAGAACCACAACTCCCGACGGAAGGGTGTAATCATATGACCATCTTTTATATCCGGTAAAGTAATCGATACCGATAAGTATCACCACAGCCATGACTGTTAAAAGCAGCGTCTTGGACATATATCCGATGCGGCCTGTGGTGAGCATGTAAAGGGAAGCATTAACATACACAAGTATCATGGTAATGACAAGGGACCAGTTAAAGATATCCGCACCGGTATAAAGTGCTATGCATAGCCCCACTATTGTACACACGGAAGCAAAGGAAACAATATTCCTTACCAGCTTCAGTATCTTGGCCGCATTCTCCGCATTGGGATATATGTTTACGCCTTCATTACCGTCATCTTCAAGTATGCATCTGCAAAAGGGACAGATATGAGTATCATCCGTGATCCTGACCCCGCATTTTTTACATTCAGCCATAAAAAACTCCGTTCGTTGTTACGCTGCATTTAATGCCGTCTGCAGCAAGCTGTTTTACAAAATACCTCTCAATGCTGGTATCTTCAAGAACCGTGGAAAAGGTATAGACAAAATCATCTCCGTAGGAACAAATGGTTCCCTTGATGTATTGTCCTATGGACATTGCGATATTGGCGGTAAATCCCTTCACATATTCACGGTACTCATCTTCTATCTTAATGTTTCCCACATTGGTAACCGTAGTGGTATTGGCGGTTGCGGACTTGTTGTACACGAATCTGATGGCGATGTTTTTAAGGAACAAAGGAAAAGCCCTTAAAAAAGGATTGACCTGATTCGATACCGAATAACTGAAGAGATCTTCAAGATGCTCTTTGTTCATCTGGCCTCTGAGAGATGCACATGTTCTATCAACAATATCTTTAAAACTCAGTTCCTTTTCTTCGTCATTTAATTCCGCAGAGATCATAACAAAGAAATTCCTGGTGGTATAGGAATCAAAGTAAGGTCTTAAGTTGACAGGAACCGCGATCCTGATGGGACGTCCCCCCGATCTGCCCTTATAGTAGGCATGATATATGCTGTATGCGGTAAGTGCCACCATGTACTCATTGATTGAGATACCGTATTCATGAGTAACTTTTTTAAGTTCGGCAACAGACATGGACAGGTGCATAAGCCCCAGTTCACCGCCGGAAAAGTGAGGACTCTTTATGAGAAATGCTTTCTTTGCCGCAAATCCCTTGGGCTTTGCGGCTTTATAATTCCTGATAAAACTGTCTTCGTTGTTAAGAGAAGTATCCGAACTGAGTCCCTGTGACGAAAACTTATCGGGATGTGCAAGCCTTAAATACTGATAGGCAAGCTCTCTTATAAAATTAATGCCTCCCATTCCGTCTGTCAGAACATGGAATACTTCAAGATTGATCCTGCAACCGTAATAAGTGACCCTGAAAAGATATGAATGATTTTTATTGGCCCTTATATACCTGCAGGGAAAGCCCGATTCTTCCACAACCTTCGGAGCAGGTTTGCCGTTCTCTTCAAAGTAATACCAGAAAAGCCCCTTTCTGAGCCTGACATTGAAGCCTTCCATTTTGGGAAGCAGGATATCAAGAGCCTGCTGAAGCAGATCCTTATCGATCTCCTCAGACAAAGTGACGGATATCCTGTAGACATTCGTCATATTTTCCCCGGCGATTGAAGGAAAAAGCAATGCAGTGTTATCAAGTTTGTACCATCTGATCTTTCTGTCCAAAACGATCATCCTTCCACGATAAGATATCTTCCGTCACCTATCTCAAAAACTTCATCAGCTTCCAGGATATTACCGGCTTCTTCTTCACCAAGGTCAACTCCTTCTTCTTCGAAGTATTCCCTGACTTCATCGGCACTGTCCACAACAACGGCCATGAGTTCTTCCAAAAACTGTCTTGCCTCTTCTCTGCTTGAAGCAACTTCTTCATCAAAAAGCTGCTTCTGATCTCTTAAAAACACATCAAGTACTGCATCATCATACATTTCCATATTCAGCCTCCGGTATCACACTAAATCTTTAAATCCGAATTCCTGATAAACTGTCTCATGCAAACTCTGTAACTTTCCACGGAGACAGCCTTACACATTTCCTTATATCCTTTTTCGTTCCCGCAAAAAGCATTTACTGCAAAGTTCCAGAGATCTTTCATTTTGGCAAGAACGAATTTATCGTTTCCGATCTTTTCGCTGTAGATATCAAGAAGAGATTCCATATACTCAAGATACTCTTCCCTGACTGCACCTTCTCCACCCTTTATCTTCCTTGCAAGGAAAGGATCGGTCAGAATGCCACGTCCTATCATTACAGCGTCAAGACCGGGATATTTATCTGCAATGGATTCAAAATCGGAAACGCTTTTTATATCGCCGTTATAGCAGACTCCCGCACCTGTTTTTTTCAGTTCATCATACATAACGGAAAAAACGTCCATATGAACAGATCCGCCGTAAAACTCTTTTCTGGTCCTTGGATGAATAATGTACTGCTTAACGGGATATCGTAAAAAAACATTTAAAATATCCCTGTATTCATCTTCGGAATAATATCCTATACGGGTCTTAACGGTTATATCGGGGACGTCAAAGCCCTCAGCCTTAAGCTTATCCGTCTCATCAAAAAGCCTTTCAAGATATTCATCAAGAAAATCCGTATTCCTGATCATGCCCGAGCCTTTGCTTTTGGCAGTTACTGTTCCGGAAGGGCATCCCATGTTGATGTTGATCTCATCATAGGAATACTTTTCTCTTAAAAGCTTTATATAAAGCGTGCTCTGATGAGCGTCATTGGAAATGATCTGTGGGATCAGTCTGTAGTCTTTTGAATTCTCCGGATCCACATCCTCTTTTTCACGGCCGTTTAATTTCACGGAATCGTTAGTGGATATAAATGGAGTAAAGTACTTGTCACATCCTCCGAAAAACCTTGCGTGGAGCATCCTTAAGGAAACTGATGTGATTCCCTCCATGGGTGCAAAATAAACTTCCATGTCACACAGCTCCCAGAGACTTAAGTTCTTTGTACAGATGGGATACGGGAAGACCCACCACGTTAAAATAATCTCCCTCTATACCTTCGATATATCTGGAGCAGTAACCCTGTATACCGTAGGAACCGGCTTTATCCATAGGTTCGCCGGTGGCGATATAATCCGAGATCTCTTCATCACTCATTGGTGAAAAATGAACTCTTGTCTGTTCAACAAAGCTTCTTTTGACCGGAGTTTTAAGTCCGCTGACAAGTATGGTAACCCCGGAATATACATCGTGATATCCGCCCTGAAGTGAAGACAGCATCTCAAAAGCTTCAGCTTCGGAATGAGGCTTTCCCAGGATCCCCACACCGTTTTCCTGATATACAACGGTATCACATCCGATAACACAGAATATTTCAGTGGAAGCATCTGCACCAATATCAAACTTTCCGCTCTCAAGACCTCTTAAAACAGAAAGAGCTTTTTTCTCGGAAAGTATCTGTACAAGTTTTTTGGGATCCTTTTCAAGAGATGATTCATCCGCATCACTTACGCAGACATCATATTTAATTCCTATATTTTCAAGCAGCTCCTTCCTTCTTGGAGAAGCCGATGCAAGTACGATCCTCATTTAAGATTCCTCGAAAACTTTTTACTTTGCAGGTTTTGTCTTGGGGATGAACACCCTGCTCTCGGATGCTTTGGTTCTTCCGGATTTTTTTGCAAGGGCCGCAGCTTCCTCCATCTGTATAAGCTGTGAGTCAACGGCTTTTTTCTGCCTGAGCCCTTCTTTTACATAGCTGCATCCCCCGGGAAGAAGTGTGTTGGCTCTTCTGTTATCCTTAAGTTCAAGATCAAGAACATGCCAGAGCTTTGCTTTGAGTGATTCGTCCGTAACAGGGAAAACGATCTCCACTCTTCTGTCCAGGTTTCTGGGCATCCAGTCGGCACTGCCGCAGTAAACCTCAGGTGACTCGTCATTCTTAAACCAGAAGATCCTTGCATGCTCAAGGAAATTACCGGTAATGGATCTTACAGAGATGTTTTCGCTGATGCCTTTAATGCCTGTCTTAAGACAGCATATTCCGCGTACGATAAGTTCTATCTTAACTCCCTGAGATGATGCTTTATAAAGAGCTTCGATGATATCGGGATCGGATAAGGAATTCATCTTTGCAACGATCCTTCCGCCCTTTCCGTTTTCCACATGCCTGATCTCTCTGTCTATCAGGTAAAGGAATCTGTCCTTAAGCCACAGGGGCGCAACGATAAGCGAGTTCCATGCCTTGGGTTCCGAATAACCGCTGAGCATATTAAATACTGCCGTTGCGTCTTCTCCTATCTCTTCCTTGCAGGTAAGAAGACCGATATCGGTATAAATACGTGCAGTGGAATCATTATAGTTTCCGGTTCCAAGATGAACATATCTTCTGATTCCTTCATTCTCACGTCTTACAACAAGGGTAATCTTGGAATGAGTCTTAAGTCCCACAAGGCCGTAGATAACATGGCATCCTGCTTTTTCAAGCATCCTTGCCCATACGATATTATGTTCCTCATCAAAACGGGCCTTTAACTCAACCAGAACCGTAACCTGTTTTCCGTTCTCCGCAGCCTGTGCAAGTGCAGAGATGATGGGCGAATTACCGCTGACTCTGTAGAGTGTCTGCTTTATCGCAAGTACATCGGGATCCGATGCTGCATTAGAGATAAAGTCCACAACGGGTTCAAATGACTGATAGGGATGCATCATCAAAATGTCGCCTTTTCTTATCTGTGAAAAGATATCACATCCCTTGGGAAGTTCGGGAACAGCTGCAGGCTCGAATGCAGGGCTTCTTAAGCTGTCATAACCCGGCAGCGAACTGATCTTAAATAAAACTGTAAGATCAAGAGGTCCGTCTATGGTAAAGATTTCGGAATCATTTATATCAAGGGCTCTGTCAAGAAATGACATAAGCCTTTTATCAGCTTTGTTTTCAATCTCAAGCCTTAAGACACGTCCTCTTTTCCTTGCCTTGACCGATTTTTCAATCTCCTTGAGAAGATCCTCTGCCTCGTCTTCATCTATGCTCATATCGCCGTTTCTTGTGATCCTGTATGGATGTGCACAGACGATATCGTAGTTAAGGAACAGTGATTTCATGTTGCGCTCGATCACTTCTTCAAGAAGGATGAAGCGTTTTGCACCTGCGGAACTTGGAAGCATTATCATCCTGGGAAGAACGGAAGGAACCTGGACTGTTGCAAATTCCAATTCCTTTCCGCCATCCTTTTTCCTGACCATTGCTCCGATATTAAGGGACTTGTTCAGGATAAGTGGGAAAGGCCTTGATGAATCAACTGCCATGGGAGTAAGAACGGGGTAAACAAGCGTCCTGAAATACTCATCCACGAACTTACACTCGGAAGGCGTCAGATTTTCATGGTTTCTTACAAGTTCAAGTCCGCTTGCCTTAAGTTCCGGAAGAAGTTCCGTACGGAAGGACTTGTACTGGTCATACACAAGTGTGTGAAGATTATCAAGAATAAGTGTAAGCTGCTCGGAAGGTGACAGACCGGCAATATCGGGCTTCGTATAGCCTGCCTGCTTCATGTCATCAAGGGAACCGACTCTTACCATTACAAACTCATCAAGATTGGATGAAACGATGGCAAGAAATTTAAGCCTCTCAAAAAGGGGAGTGCTCTTATCCCTTGCTTCCTGAAGTATTCTTCTGTCGAATTCGATCCATGACAGTTCTCTGTTGGTGTAATACTTAGGATCTCTGTAATCAGCTTTTTTTATTTTCTTTGCAGCCATATGATGTACCTGTATTCGTTAAACGTTATCTCTGGATCTGACAATGACCGGTTTAATGGAATAGATCTCTTCAAAAAAATCCGCAGCTTCCGGGAAGAATGCTTCCTCCAGCAAAAAGGTCTGGGGAGTATCCACTTTGAGAAGAAGTTCCCTGCCGTCCACCGTTGCCTTTATCTCTTTCATCTTCTGCTTGTGGCTTCTGTCAAGGGAATTGGCAACTCTGAGTATCGCCGTAAGCTTTGCGATGGTTATGTATGAATTCTTATCAAGAAGACCCGCTGTAGCACCGTATGTTCCGGGGTAAACAAAATCCGAATGATTGAACCTTACGATATTTGCAACTATCTCTCTTTCTCTGTGGTTGAGGCCTATGATCTCGGTTGCCATGATGATGTCATAGCTTCTTTCACCGATCTCTGTCATTGCTATATATTTTCCGCAATCGTGGAGGATGGTCGCTATATCGAGATAGAGCTTATCCCTTTTGGTAAGGCCCCCCGCCTTTTTTACGGAATCAAAGATCGTAGAACATATCTGTCTTAAAGTCTCGGCTCTTGATCTGGAACCGTTATATCTCCTGCTTATATTAAGGGCACAGGCAATGATATCCTTTTCAAAATCATGTTCCCTTTTAATGATCTTCTTTTCTTCGGCGAATTCATAAGCTATACCGTCGGAAAGAGTAACACCGGGAGCATATATCATCTCGCTTTTAAGTATCTTGGCAAGACTCTTTACCAGAAGTCCCGATATACGAAGAAGCGGAACCTTTTCCTCGGGAACGCCGAATGCCTTTGCGGTCTCAAACGTTCCCCTGGTAGATACGCTTTCAAGAAGCTTTTCGAATTCAGCTCTTGAAAGGCATCCTTTTCCTCCCGTGGATTTCATCACAATACATGAAGAAATATAATCATCCATCACAATGAGGTTCTTAACACTTCCCGTGATGAACAGTTTTTTATACGTAAGAAGCTGGGCATCGATGAGTTCTTCTTCAAGAAGTCTCATTCTGTAAGGATCTGCACCAAGGCTCTCAACTCTTTCCCTGATCCTCAGGACGCCCAGTTTGAGATTCTGGGTGCTGACGAGGGAATCTTCGTCAAAAAGCGAGATCTGTATGCTGCCGCCTCCGATATCAAGTATCGCTGCACTTCCGGCAATGGCATTGTAAAAAACATCCCCGGCTCCCGCTATGGATTTGTAATCAAGAAAACGCTGCTCCGAATTGGAAAGAGTTTCGATATGAATACCTGTCCTTGTCTCAATAAGATCAAGGAGGATATCTGAATTTTCAGTCTCTCTTATGGCGCTTGTTCCGTAAGCCCTGTATTCTTCCACCTTGTATGATTTCATTATCTGTGAAAAATGATTAAGGACTTTACAGAGTTCGTCTACTTTTTCGTTGGATATTTTTCCGGTGGCATAAGTATCTGCACCAAGGGAAAGGCCTGTAGCGATACAGTCTATCTCCTTCATGGGTTTCTTGCCGCCGTACTCGAATATCTTCATGGTCAGCTCAAAGCTTCCGACGTCTATTGCAGCAAAAGTATGAACCATACAGCCTCCGTAAAAAAGTTAATAATTTCCGAGAACTCTGAGATATCTTGCTTCCTCACGAAGCCCTGTCAGCGCACAGCGCACTGCGGGATCCGAAAGGTTTCCTTCGAAGTCCAGGAAGAATCTGTACTCCCACTTTCTGCCTTCGATGGGTCTTGATTCTATCTTGGAAATGTTAAGTCCGTTGAATATAAAGTGTCCCAGACAGTTGTATAAAGATCCGCTCTCGTGAGGTACTTCAAAGCATATGCTGATCTTACCGGCATTTTCCATATAGATCTTTTTTCCGGTAACAATGATGAATCTGGTGGAATTGTTTTCTGCGGAATTGACTCCCTTTTCCAGAATATCAAGACCGTATACTTCGGCGGCAAGGGAGCTTGCAATGGCCGCCTGGGTCTTGTCGCCTTCATCCGAAACTTTCATTGCGGCGAAAGCGTTATTGGGCATGGATATCTGTCTCCAGTCATATTTTTCCAAAAATCTTGCAGACTGCATAAGTGACTGGGGATGGGAGAAAACAGTTTTGATATCGGATACAGAAGCACCTTTAACGCCCATAAGGCAATGCTCTATGCTGATAACCTGCTCGGCAACAATATAATTCTCATACTCAGCAAGCAGGTCATAGATCTCATTAACGATACCGGCTGTGGAGTTTTCAATGGGAAGAACCGCGTAATCTGCGCTGCCCTCTGAAATAGCCGTCATGGCAGATCTGAAGGTCGGGACATTTATGGAATCAACATCCGCACCGAAGTATTCCCTCATGGCAATCTGTGAATAGGCTCCCTTATCTCCCTGGAACACGACCCTGGGATTACCTTCACGGATATCTCCCGAAGGAATAAAAGATACATTTATATGCCTGCCCTTTTCGGTGAGCTTGCGGTACTGGAGTTTGCGGCTCATGCTCATCAGAAGGCCAAAGAGTTCCCTTGCTCCTTCTTCGTTGATATCCCCATGTACCATTGATACCACTTTGGCGATCTTTTCGTTTTCTCTCTGCTTATCAAGTACAGCTTTGCCTGATGCTATCTTGGAGTCGGCAACCTTATCTATAAGGTCCATCCTCTTCTCAAAGAGTTTAAGCATCTCCATGTCACATTCATCAAGCTGTTTTCTTATCTCTTCAAGGTCCATTTCATTCTCCGAAATTGATATATTTTAACCAATATATTTTACTCTTTTTCCCACGTTTTTACAATGATTCAGGGGCATAAAGGGGGCTCCTTACTTCTTGATATAAAAGCAAATTAAGGCTAAAATTAAAGAGTAAAGGAGGTGATTATATGGCAGCTAAGAAAAAGACAAACAAAAAGAGCCTGATGATAGCCATAATCGGCATGATCATTGCCGTTATCGTGCTTCTTATAATTACCATCTTTTCTCAGAGAGGCGAAAAGGTTACGCCCAATGAACCGGGAACAATAGGCGCTCATTCCGGCAATATAAATAACGGCGGTATAGTATGCGAACACGACGGACGCGTATATTTTTCAAACCCCTACGACGGTGGGGCTCTTTATTCAATGAACGTGGATGAAACCGACTGCAAAAAGCTTTCCACTTCCGTGGCATCAAGCATATGTGCGGCAGGTGATTATCTTTATTATTTCCAGTCGGGAAGTTCGGGGGCAACGGGCCTTGGCGGAGTAAGAGTTCCCGCATCCTTTATCAGATGCCACTTAGACGGAACCAAGGGTTACACCATGACAAGAAATGTTGTCGTAAGAGCCCAGGTAATTGACAACTATGTCTATGCGGAAGGCACTGCGGATGCCAATCACGATGCTCCTTACTTTTTCAGGATGGATATCGCAGCCGAAGAAGATGAAGAAATTCTGGCCAAACTTTCGATAAATCCCGCATGTGCAAGAGGATCAACCATATACTACGCCGACACCGATACAAGCAGAAACCTTATGGCATATAACATCCAGACAGGACGCTCATCCGTAGTGGTTGAAGGCAATGTATGGAATCCCGTTTTGTACGGTGACTATATCTACTATATGGCTCCCTCCGAAGGATATCAGCTCAGAAGATATTCATTTGCAGACGACACCATTGAGATCCTTTCCAATGAAAAAATAGAAAGCTTTAACGTATACGGAGGATTTATCTATTACCAGACTTTCGGAGATAATGCATATCTCGGATTTATGGATACAAACGGCGGAAGCGTTACGGTTGTTGCAAACGGAAATTACAATTCCATATCAATGACAAACGGATATGTGTATTTCAAGGATTTTTGGAACGAAGAAGCCCTGTACCACACTTATCCCGGATCAACATATATAGAGCCTGTAAAAGCCGCTTCCGATGCGGCACTTGAAAATATAAAAGCCGAGAATGAATCAAAAAACAAAGAGGAGTGAGCATCACTCCTCTTTTTCTTTATTCTTCTATATGGTCTATACCGGTTGAAAGTATCGTTGATATATGGTCATCCGCAAGGGAATAAAAGATCGTCTTCCCTTCTCTTCTTGTCTTAACAAGATCCTGGGCCTTCAGTCCCTTAAGCTGATGTGAGATCGCGGACTGTGTCATTGAAAGAGCATCCGCTATATCCTGCACGCACAGTTCACTCTGAAGCAGGGCTATCAGTATCTTAAGCCTGGTGTTGTCTCCGAATACCTTGAAAAAATCAGCGATATCATCAAGTTCTTCATCCGGAGGTGTGGCATCATATATCTTTTTTAAAATCTCTTCTGTCATCTTTTTTCCTTTTTATTTTGGGCCGGGAACCGTCATTCATCTCTCAGACCGAAAACTACCGTCTCACCTTCCGTCTTCAATAAACCATCCGAATAGATACAGGTTCCGTCATCAAGTATATATATTACTTCAGCACCGTATTTTCCGGCAAGCTGCATACCCTCATTTACACCCATAACAAAGCATGCTGTTGAAAGAGCGTCGGACAAAAGTCCGCTGCCTGCGATCACCGTAACGCTCACGGGAAAGGCTTCCTGACCTGCAACATTTTTTCTTGCGGCTATATCCTCCGGAATCCATGCGGGATACCCGGTGGCAGGATCAAGAATATGGTGATATACCACTCCTTCATATTCCGCCATTCTCTCATAGGTTCCCGATGTGGAGATAAAATAGGTTCCTTTAAGATCGATAACACCGTACAGGCCGTCTTTTTCCTTAAAGGGAGACGCTATGGCAACCCTAAAATCCGTTCCGTCATTTTTTTCTCCGTAGGTAAGAACGCTTCCTCCTGCACTTATGACCGCACCGGATGCCTCGTTTTCCCTGAGCATCTCATATGCAAGATCAAGAAAAACACCTTTACCCACACTTCCCAGGTCGTATACCGATCTGTCACTTAAGGCAGTCTTTATCTCTTCTTCCGAAGGCAGAACAAATTCGGCTTCATTTTTTGCCACCGTATCTATATTCCATAGATCCGATAACGCTCCCAGCCTGATATCAAAAGCACCATCTGATTCCGCATTTATCTCATCGCATTTTTCTATGATGCCTGTAAGATCGATATCATAGCCTGAGATAACGGCAGAAGCATCCGAAGAAGAATCGTAAGAAGAAATAAGTGAATCCGCATATCTGGAAAGCACAAGTGTGTCCAGCTCTTCTGCGGCTTCCAGGATATCCAAAGCACCGGGCTCATCTCCGTAGACAGTCACATCAAATACCGTGTCCATGGCGATTCCCACAGCCTTATCCGGAGAGGACCCGCCTCCTGCATTCCCGTGGGTACTGCATCCTGCAAGGATTGTCAAAGCCGCACCGGCGCAAAATATATTAAAAAATGACTTACCAAACTTCATGAACAGCTTTACATTACCCTTATATCGGTTATCGCACACTGGTCACCCGTAAGTGCCACATAGACCTTTTCGGGCATTTCTTTTATAACAGTGACATTGCTGATATAAACACCGAGATTTTCCGTCACCGTGGTGATCCTGTTTCCTTTTTTACGGAAATATACTTTGCATTCATAGCCTTCTTTGTTAAGTTGTTTCCATTTTTCCCAGCCGACGAAATTGTCTTCTCTCTTCATGGTCAGGATGTTTTCGGAATATTCCTTATCACCTGTTGATTCACCGTTAAGTTTTATAAGGCTGTATTCCTTATAACCGCTTCCCTTTATTTTACCGTCACCGGAACTGAATATCACAATATAAGGACAGTGCCATACAAGGTCTGCAGTAGGAAGAGATTTTGTAAAGAAATTAATCCTTGTACCGTTCTTGACCGCACATGAATTTGAATATGCCGACATCAGTTCATCTATCTGGATATTGGGAATGTCACTTTCGATACGGTCGATAAAGCTGATCTCCTCAGAGATTCTGGGTATATCCCCTTCAACCACGGGAGCTACGTTTTCTTCCACCTCAATATCGCTGATGTGGCAGTTTTCTCCGGTTATGGAAAGATATGAAAATCTGGAGTTGTCGGGAAGTGCATAGACGAAATCATATTTTGCGCTTTCACACGACACGGAAATCTTAATGTGATCCTTGAATCTGGATAAGAGCAATTCAAAGGATACCGTCTTTCCCTCAGGAAGCACGTCTGATCTTTCTTCATCAGAATCACTGAATACTTTTGCACTTCTTGCATTAGTGGAGATAAAATGTCCGTCAAACCATAATTCACCGTATTCAAGATATTTATATACGGTAATGGCTCTCTTGTTTTCATGTACCCTTCCGTCAAGGGAATCAAAAATGATGGCGGAAGGCATTGAAAAACGGCCATCGTCTTCAGCATCGGCTCTGCATTTGAGTCTTACTCTGGTAACGGAATTAACGACGGGTATACCCTTTGTAAACGATGACTTATATACACTGCAGGAAAGTTCTTTATCCATCTCAGAAGTGACAGAATCACCTTTTTCACGAAGACGGTACTCGGGATCCGAGTCGATGAGACTGACCATTATATCCGCGATTGCAGGATCAAATGCCAGTCCGGAACCCTTGATGATCTCCTCTCTAACCACCGACTGGGGAAGTTCATCCCTGTGCTGCTCGGAAGATGTAAGATGATCATATGTATCCGCAACAGCTATTATCCTTGCAACTTTCGGAATATGGTCACCTCTTAATCCTTCAGGATATCCGCTTCCGTCGTATTTTTCGTGGTGGTAACGTGCGGCTTCCGAAAGAACCTGTGCCCCTTCTATACGTGAAAGGATCTCACCGCCAAGAATCGCATGCTTCTGAAGCTCGGTCCTTTCTTCATCTGTTATATCCTCTCCCTTATCAAGAAGTTCTTCCTTGATGCCGATCTTTCCGCAGTCATGAAGAAGGCCGGCACAATAGATCTTTCTGCATTCGGAATCTTTTTCACCCAAAGATCTTGCGATCATCTCGGAATATTTTGCTACTCTTTCGGAATGGCCGTTGGTATAGAGATTTCTTTCATCAAAGGCACTTGTCAGGGATTCCGACAATTCCACAAACATCTTGTTTGCACTCTCCTCCCTGTCCTTTATACGTTCCACTTTCAGACGGTTTTCTTTTTCAACCGAATTATTCAGGTCGATCAGATTAAGAAGATATACAACGATGGCGACAAACGCAAACGCAATGATGGTAAGCGAAAGATCCGTAAGGTATATCTGAGTGAGAGAAAACAGAAAAGGAACAAAGGTAAACAAAAGCAGTGAAACCCTGATACCGTGACTCATTCTTTTGTTGTACTGAAGGATCACAGACATCTGTATCAGATTTATTATTGCAGGAATTATAAATCCTGCCGAAAAATTCGTACCTCTCCGGAACACATTCATTTCATCGATGGTGTAATAATACCCTGTAAACTGTGAAAGGAGCACAAGGAAGATGCCCAGTACAACAAGGGCATTGACCGACTTGAACCTGATCAGAGGGTGGGCAAGAGAAACCTCTTCATTAACGATATCTTCAATATAAAGATTGATGGAATACAGAATAAATATGGTGAGAAAGTAGATAAGAAAATAACCGATCCTCATTACGCGGTGACCGGTAGCGGAAAGATTGCCGGAATAGATATATGTGAGCCTGTCCGTCCAAAGAAGGATCATTGTCCCGAGTTCAAACAAAACCAGTGCAAACTTCCTTTTTGCGGAAAGGAACTTAGAAATGAACACAAACACAGCATTCATTCCGCAGATACCTCCAAGTGCCAGGAGAATATCAAGTTGATGGGCTACCATATACTCGTACATAGATCTTCCTCAATAAATTTATTTATGCAGTACAAAATACTCTTTAAGTTTTTCCAACAGTTCTTCACGGCTGATATTTTTCAAAAAATACCCCTCAGGCTTAAGGGAAAGAACCTGCATTACGCTTTCCTTGTCACCCTTTCCGGTAAGGAACATGACGGGGATGGAACTCGTTTCGGGATCACTCCTTAACATCTCAAGCACCTGAGGGCCCGTGGTTACCGGCATTTCATGATCCAGAAGGATAAGATCCACCTTGTTCTTGCCGAGAAACTTTATGGCCTGGAGACCGGAACTGACCATGGATACCTTGTATTCATCCTTGAGCCACTCTCTTACAAGCCCCAGGAAGGATGCGTCATCATCAACTACCAGAATGCTTTTTTTAAGTTCTCCGGAGCTGACCTTTTCCAGAAGATTTTTAACATATGATACAAATTCATCATTATCAACAGGCCTTGTAAAGATCCTGCTGATCAGACGTGGGTTTATATTATCACTTATAAAACTTACATCCCTGGAATCTCCAACGGGAATGATAAAACTGTCTTCATCGGATAGTTTGTCGGAAAGATAAATGAGAAGGGATTTATCGGGTCTTACACCTTCATCCATGTAAATGCAGATGATATTTCCCTTTTTCCAATTGGAATTAATATCATTTATGTTCCAGGGGACAAACTCTACATTAACACCCGCTTCCTTTGCCTTCTTCATGAGAACGCGGATGATAAATGTTTCCTTGGCGCCTATTACCATGAGATTGGTTTCTTCAAGCTTTTCCATTTCACTCACCTTTAATCCTGTTAACAAGTTCGTCAAGTCCTGTCCAGTCAAATACTTTGAGAAGTTCTCTTATCTTAGAGATATTTTCCGCATCAGAGTCCGGAAGTTTATATTCATCAAGCTGTTCAAGGACCATATTCACCGCGTCATAGTCCATTGCGGGTATAACCTCAAACAGTGCTTCATAAGCTTCCTTCATCTCGCCTTCGGGAATAAGTTCCTTATCCGAGCTGTCATCGGAACCCTTAATACGGGAAAGTTTATCCTTATATGACCTGTACATACTTAAAAGCCTGGGATTTTCAAGATCTATGAATCCCACATCGTTTTTATTTCCTGCGTTTTCAAGGCTCTCAGCAAGGTGCGACAGTTCAGTGGCGCCGATTATCCTTGCGGAACTCTTAAGTGCATGTACCTTGATGGTATAAAGCCTTATATCTTTTTCTTCGAAGGCTCTTTCGATAACTCCGGAATTACTGTCTATGGTTGAATGGAACATCTCAAGTGAATAGATAAAAGGTGAGATGCCTCCGGAGTTTTTGATTCCCTCGTCAACATTTATACCGTCGGTTTCCTTTATCCACGAAAGATTCTCAGGGATCTCCTCAAGATCCGATACAGCATTTTCCGCGGTGGCCTTCATCATCATTTCCTCTGGAAGATGACGCATGATGGTCTTTTCCAGAAGTTTTGAATCAACAGGCTTGGTAAGATATCCGGTAAATCCGTGGGAAAGATAGAATTCCTCACCGGATGCTGTATTTGCCGTAAGAGCATAAACGGGGAGATCTTTGTCAGTCTTTCTGATCTCGGCAACGGTCTCCACACCGTCCATACCGGGCATCATATGGTCCAAAAGCACAACATTAAATCTGCTGCTCTTAAGTTTTTCCAGACACTCTTCTCCGCTTGATGCGGTGGTGACAAACATCTGGGTAGCCTTGAGAAGTCCCTTGATGACATTGAGGTTCATGGGATTGTCATCAACAACAAGAATATCCGCATCGGGAGCTATAAACTCGGGAACATAAGGTCCCCTTACAACCTCTGCCTCTTCCCTGAATACTCCTATACCGCTGCTGTCAACGATCTTTTGCGTGAAGGTAAGGAAAAATTCGGAACCTTTTCCGTAGGTACTCTCGCACCAGAGTTTTCCACCCAAAAGCTCCGCAAACCTCCTGGAAATATCCAGTCCAAGGCCGGTACCCTGAATACCTGCATTCTTCTCTTCATCAAGTCTTTCATATGCGGTGAAAAGCTTATCCAGGTCTTCGGGCTTAACACCTATTCCCGTATCCTTAACGGTGATAAGTATGTCACACATATCACCTTCAACCTTCCTGAGCTGAACAAGAAGTGTAAATCCTCCCACATCGGTGTATTTAACGGCATTGGTAAGAAGGTTCAGAACGATCTGCTTGATCTTTCCGAAATCACCGTACATTCTCTTGGGAAGCATTTCATCTATCTCAAGATTGAAATAAAGATCCTTCTCGGCACTTCTTACTTTTATCATGGATACTATCTGACGAAGAACATCCGATGTATCATACTCGGTTTCAACAAGATGCATCTTTCCGGATTCTATCTTGGACATATCAAGAAGGTCGTTGATGAGTCCAAGAAGCGATTCGGAGGCGTTCTTAATATCGAGTGCATAGTTAACCACGGACATAAAGTAGGGCTTGGGTACATCGGTCGCATCTTCTCTTAAGAGCATCTCATCCATACCCATGATGGTATTGATGGGAGTACGGATCTCGTGACTCATATTTGCAAGGAATCTTGTCTTAGCGCTGCTTGCCCTCTCGGCTTCATCCTTAGCCGCCCTGATCTGGACATACTGCCTTCTGATAATGGTGTTGTTCATAAAGCGCCATACAAAAAGGCCTGCGGCAAGTATCAGGAGGGCTACTATGAAAATCCTGACGATAAGCAGTTCAAGGAGCTTTGGCATCTTTTTTATCTGGAATACTTCCTGCTGAAGAACCTCGCCTGTGTTGGTATCGAGAATGTCTATGTGAAGATTGTAATTGCCGTATTTAAGACCCGTATATTCAAGGCCGCTGAGCCTGCTTCTGCTTACGGTTATTCCCTCATCTCCGGCACCATCCAGATACATATGCACATTAGGATCCGTCATGGTATAGTCCAGGACATCCGCACTTATCTGTATACGCCCTTCTCCTGCGGGAATGGTATAAAGACCCTTTTCATCGGGAAGTATCTCCTCATTTGCAAAGAGAACAGATCCGATATAGACCTTTACTTCGGATACGGAATCAAAGAGATGATCAATATTGACCATGCCCACGCCTGTCCTTCCGGAAAAATACAGATTACCTTCATCATCAAGTTCTGAATATGAATTTGCCGTAGGAGTGGTGGGAAGTCCGCTTGATATGGTGAAAAGCCTGTAATCCGTCACCGCATCCTCAAGCATGGAATCCGCATCAACCATGTAAAGACCGTAGGAGGATATTACCCATGCATTTCCGTTATCATCGAAATACATGTCATAATTATTGTTGTAGGGGAAAGATGCGATCCTTGTAATGACTCCGTCTTTTAAATATTCAACTGCGTTGGATGTAATGATCCAGACCACGCCCCGCTCTTTATCGGTTATTATCCTGAGAACGACATCACTTGCAAGGCCGTCATCCCTTCCAAGATGCTTTACATCATTTCCGTTTATCACATAGATACCGTCGCCGTCACTGCCTGCATAGATCTCACCATCAAGACCCTCCGCAACGGTCAAAAATACCGGATTGGTGATAACATCCGAAACAGTTACGGTCTGTATGACCTTACCGTCCTTTATGACTGCAAGTCCCGAATTGGTACCTGCAATGATCCTTCCGTCACTTGCAGGGATCGCACATCTTACCTCATTTCCGGGCATTCCGTTTTCGGTGGTATATGCTTTTATCTCACCGTTTTTTGTAAGGCAGACAATACCTTTGTCATCCTTGTAGGTGCTTACCCAGAGATTTCCCGCATCATCCTTTTTGATACAGCGTACTCTTGTGGTATCTATATATTCCGTAAGTTCATTCTCAACCGTATCCAAATTCTTATCAACGGCATATAGTCCGTTGTCAGTGCCGATATAGAGTATATCTCCGTAAAGACAGGTTGAATTGACCACCTCATCCGGGATCCCGGCAATAAAGGTGATGTCACGGAAATTATTGGTGACAACCTTCATGACTCCCTGGGTTGAAGAGGTGAACCACATATTCCCCTGATAATCCGAGGTCATCATTTCTATTGAATTTTCAAGAGGGATATTGTCAAGAAAATGGAATTTATCATTTTCATCGATGTAGCCTGCAGCGTCTGAGCTTGCCAGCCATATGCGGCCGCAGTCATTGCTGATCCATCTGATCTTGCCCATTCCTTCTGCGGAGATCTTTTTTAATGAAGACGATGATGCTCCGAAATCTCCATACCATAAGATCCCGCTGTCTGTGCCGATGTAAATCTTTCCGGACCCTCCTTTATCAGCAAGGATAGATGTGATCTTATCTGTACCGATATCATCGGAATCCAGCATTTTATCCACCTTATGATCTTTTACGGAAAAAAGATTTCCGTCCTTGGTAAGACCGTAAACAGTTCCTTCCGCATCGGATGAAAGATGAGTGATCGTCTCATGGTTTAATACTGAGTCATCAACCACTTCAAGATCGGAGCGGGTATTAACATAACACAATCCCGCAGTGGTTCCGGCATATACACAGCCCTCCGAGTCTTCCGCAAAAACTCTTATGGAAGATGAAGGCAGACCGTCCTTATATGTATAACGGATATATCTGCTTCCGTCTGCGACCACTATCCCGTCATCATTGGTGCCGACCCATATCCTGCCTTTGCTGTCTTCAAAAAGACCTCTGGCATTTGCCATTCCTTCTGAAGGATCGAGCTTTTCAAATACGGTTCCGTTATAACGGAAGACGCCGCTGTATCCTCCGACCCATACATAACCGTCACTTGCTCCGAGTACAAAATTGGAATCGGATGTTGGAAGACCGTTTGTTGCATCATATAAAACAGTGCTGTAACCTGACCCTTCTATCTGGCCGGAGGCCGCATACCCTCCTCCCGTTTTGTCATGTAAAGAGTTTATTGTATCTTCCCCACTCTGAACATTTTCCGAGGCAAGTACCACAGGTGCGGGAAATGACAGACACAGAGCTGCAAGAAGGGTTGATGCGATTATTTTTTTCAGATTCTTATTCATCAGATGATACTCCGTCACAGATTCTGATTATATTTCTTTAATATGGCCTTGACCTCGGGAAGCGATTCCATAAACACTTCAACCACCTTTGGATCAAATGCTTTTCCGGCGCCGTCGGTAAGGATACTCAGTGCCTTCTCAAGAGGAAATGCCGGCTTATAAACACGGGGTGATGTAAGGGCATCGAAAACATCCGCAACTGCCATGATCCTGGCAGAAAGAGGAATAACCTCACCGTGGAGCCCTTCGGGATAACCCTTGCCGTCCCATCTCTCATGGTGATAGGCAGCCATGTTTCTTGCTTCCTTCAGATAGTTCTCTCCCTGGACCGTGCTTATGGCATTCTCAAGTATCTTCTTGCCCGCAGTGGTATGAGTCTTCATGATCTCATATTCTTCATCCGTAAGCTTTCCGGGCTTATTGAGAACCGCATCGGGGATATTGATCTTACCCACATCGTGAAGAGGCGCACTCATGACAGCATCCGACTTAAACTTCGGAGTGAGCTTCTCGGAGTAATAGCCTTTCTTTTCGAGGCCTTCAAGTATGATCTTTACATAAGCGGCAGTCTTCTGGACATGTGCACCGGTATCGGAATCCCTGCTTTCAACCATGTCCGCCATGGTGATGATAAGACCACTCTGCATCTTGGCAGTGCCTTCCGCGAACCTTCTGACATCCCTTGTCTGCTCTGCCATTCCAAGAGCCAGATTACAGATCGACTGATAAAGGACTTCGGTCTCGTCACCTGTATGAATATCAAGAGAACGGAGTTTTTTTACATTCTCATCAAGGCTCTCCTGATCCGAATCGTTGAAAAAGAGTGAATTGGCACATGCCGCGATGGAACTGATGGGATAAACAATATTCATCTCGGATGTCCAAAGTCCGTATGCAAAAACAAGGATCATGAATCCCGAGAGAATAAGCAGTGCTCTTACGACAAAATCCCTTACATAGCCTGCCATATACTGAAGTGAGACATCACAGCCCACATAACAGACACATTTTCCCGCACTGTTATATACGGGATAATAAACGGTCTGGACCCATCCGCTGGTATCATCTGACTCAATAGGCTCTATCATCTCACCCGCAAAAAGCGCAGGCAGATACGGATAAAACGCTTCTTCAAATTCCACCACGGTTCCGGGCTCTAAGGCTTCGGAATCTTCTGCTTCAAGATCGAAGACAAAATGGCATCCGTCCTCCTGTATCTTAACTGCATAAAGATAAAGAACCCCTGAAGCTCCTTCCCTTATCTTGTACAGCATATCGCGGGTCTCTTCATATCCTTCGGCATTAAATCCGTTCTCAAGATAATCTCCTACCCTGTCACCGTCTATAACGCTTGCCGCAAACTTTGCCGCATTCCATGCATTCTTTGTTTTTTCAGCCTTTTCATTGTTAAAAACAAGGCGCATTCCAACAAATGTGATAATTAAAGTCAGACCCAAAGACACAACCATAAGGATCAAAGTGATCCTTGTCCTTAAGGAATAATGCACCTTCCTGCTGAGCTTGTTGCTTGCTTCTATCTCACCGGATGACAGGGGTTTTTGTTTCCAGCATCCGTCGCGGATCTCGTCCTTTTTTTCCTCGGGGATATAATGCATCACAAGAACGGAAAGTCCTATGGAAAATCCCTTGTCGATGATATTTAAGATTATCAGCACAAAGATAAAAGCATAAGATTCACCGATGCCGGAAGATATGGTGATGGCATTTACAGTCTCAAGAACAACGGGATAATCGGTCTTCCCCACAAAAAACCACTGTATCAGACCACTGGAAAGACCGCTTATCAGTGCAATGCCCAGGATAAACAAAATTACATTTAAAATCTTTTTAAGGGTATGTTTTCTGACAAACCATGCGGTATAGATCGCAATGAGAATATTTACAAGAACAAAGTAGGGGGCATCGGGATTGAAAAAAAGGCACAGCGCATTGGTACACACTGCAGTGACAATACCGGGATAAAGACCTCCCAGTGTCGCAACCACAACGGTTCCAACAGTATCCATGTATAAAGGAAGGTCCAAAAGATGCTCAACAAAAGCAAGAATGACATTTAATGCGATACCGCCTGCGACCAGGTATCTCCTAAGCCACACGCCACTGTTATTTACAGGCAATCTGTCTTTCAAAATCTGCCCCTCCGAATATGAATGATCTTTATACTCTGACAGGCTTAATTATAACACAACAGCTGAATTCATTACATTAATTTATGCTATAATTCGGGTTGATGGAAAGTACAAAAATAAGAGAAAAAATAACAGTTTTTGTAATGTCGGGAATTCTTCTTGCAACCGTCTTGATATCCTGCCTTTTTTTAACCGGAAATGGTTCAAAAAGCGGGAGGACCGCAGTCATCATTTCGGACGGAAAAGTCCTGGGAAGATACGACCTTGACCTTATGGAGGGCGAAAACAGGATGATCATTAAATCCGAATACAGCGGGGGCTGTAACGAGGTCCTGATAAGTGCTGAAGGGGTGTGCGTAACCGGGTCAGACTGTATGGGAAAAGACTGCATAAAAACCGGTACGATCTCGCATTACGGAGAAACAACAGCCTGTCTTCCAAACAGGCTGATCATCACAATAACTTCCGGTGATAATAGCAGCGGATATGACGCTGAGACTTATTAAAGCGTAAAGATCATCAGTGAATAAATGGATAAAAAAACCTTAAAAACCGCATACATCGGGCTTCTTGCAGCACTTTCCCTGGGGATATATGCTTTGGAAAGCCTGATCCCGCCTCTTCTCCCTGTTCCCGGCATCAAACCTGGACTCTCAAATATAATCACGCTTTATGCCCTGCGAAAACTCGGAAAAAAAGAAGCTGCTCTTATCCTTACCGTCAGGATCCTTCTTTCGGGACTTTTGTTCGGAAATGTGCTTTCAATGGCCTACTCCTTGGCGGGAGGGTATGCAGCGCTCATGATCGAACTTTTATGCGACTTTTTGCTAAAAAGAAAGCACCTGTATCTGACAGGTGCCTTCGGCGGACTATTTCATAATATCTTCCAGCTCATCGCTGCTTTTTTCCTGATGGGCTCGGCCTATGTTTTTTCTTATATGCCATATCTTGCCATATCAGGTATACTGACCGGACTTTTCACGGGCTTTGTATCCCATTTTCTACTTAAGATCAGGATTCCCTCCGAGTCTTAACAGGTGATTTTTTCAGGTTTCACCTTTTATCCCGCTTTTTTCTTCAAGTTCAAAAAGAAGCTGCATGGTAGTCCTGTTTAAAAGAGGATGCCTGTACCCCGGCGCGATCTCAGACAAAGGCTTTAATACAAAGTATCTGTTCTGCATGTCGGTATGCGGGATCTGCAGGCTTCCGTCACCGTATACAAGATCATCATAAAAAACAATATCTATATCCAGAGTCCTGGGACCCCATTTCATCTCCCTGACCCTTCCGTGCTTCTGCTCTATTCCCTGGGCAAAAACAAGAAGATCCTTCGGCGAAAGAAGGGTGGAGACTTCAACTGCACAGTTAAGAAATTTGGGCTGTTCTTCGTATCCGTAGGGAAGGGTTTCACTGATGGAACTTACCCTTATGACATTGGTGGCAGGTTCTGCATCCAGTTCTTCGATAGCCGCACGTATATGAGAATCCCTGTCCTCCATATTGGATCCCAGACTAAGATATGCCTTATGCCTGCTCATTTTTTTTACAACGGATACATAATCAAGAGGAAGTCCTATGGGAGCACTGGGCTTTTTCAGCTCCACCACTACAGAATCTATAAGGGAATATTTCAGCAGAATATCCTTGCAGAGTTCAAAAGCCGCCGTTTCAATGAGCTTGTATGTATTGTTTTTGAGAAATCCCTCGATATGCTTACACATCTCACCATAGTCAGTGGTAAGTACAAGTTCATCAAGAACTGCTGCGGAGGATATATCCTGGTATGCCTCAACACATACGTAAAAGTCCTGTCCCTCCTCGGTTTCTTCGGGAAGAACACCATGATGTGCAAAGACTTTAAGATCCTTTATCCTTATGACCGAATAATCCTTTTCATTAATCATGTAGTATAGCCTCCGTCATTCGTAAAGCATCACTATTCATTTTTACATTATGGACTCTGACAAACATCACACCGGCCTCGGCACACATAACAGAGATCGCGGCCGTTGCAGCATCAGCATTTTTCGGCGTAATATCAAGAGATTTACAGATGACCGATTTTCTGCTGACACCCATAAGCACCGGATATCCCATTGAAACAAACTGCTTCATATTACGGATGACCTGAATGTTCTGTTCATAGGTTTTTCCGAATCCAACACCGGGATCAACGATGATCCTGTCCCTGCGCACTCCGGCATCCAGAGCTATCCTTACGGATTCACCAAGTTCTCTTGCTATGTCATTTATCAGGTCCCCGTAAAAAGTATCATCGCTGTTGTGTGTAAGTATACACATGGCACTATACTCTGCACAAACTTTGGCCATCTGAGGATCCTGTCTGAATCCCCATATATCATTGATGATATCGGCCCCGGCATCCAGAGCCCTTCTTGCAACCTCCGACTTGTAAGTATCTACGGATATCGGGACATTGAAATACTTTCTTATCTCTTTGATTATCGGAACAACTCTGACCAATTCTTCTTTTTCTTCGGTGGGTGTGGAGCCGGGCCTTGTGGACTCTCCGCCCACATCTATTATGTCCGCGCCCTCTGAGACCATTTCCTCAACATGCCTTAAAGCCGCGTCAATATTGTTATATTTACCGCCGTCAGAAAATGAATCAGGGGTGACATTAAGCACCCCCATGATATATGTTTTCTTATCTCCGGAAAAATTAGAAATGTCCATATTTATGCTCCGAACCGGATAATCTTACTTTACAAAAGATCATCCGTTAATAAGTAACTCTATATATTTTCCCTCAAGTACGGGATCTTCTTTAAATACGCCCCTTGATGCCATGGTCAGGGTCTTGCTTCCGGGCTTTTTAACACCTCTCATTGTCATGCATGTATGCTCTGCTTCCAGAACAACCAGCACACCTTTGGGCGAAATGGTATCCATGATGGCATCTGCAATCTGGCGTGTCATGTTTTCCTGGATCTGCAGCCTTCTTGCATATATCTCAACGCATCTTGCAAGCTTGGAAAGACCCACTACTTTTCCATCCGGGATATACGCTATATGCGCCTTTCCGAAAAAGGGCAGCATATGATGCTCACACATGGAATAAAAGGTTATATCTTTCTCTATTACGGGAGTATTCTCGGACACCGTAAAAAAGGTACTTAAAACCTCAGAAGGATCCTTGTCATATCCTTCCATGATCTCTTCATACATGCGTCCTATCCTGTCGGGAGTCATCACAAGACCTTCCCTGTCAGGATCCTCTCCTATCGCCTCTATGATAAGCCTTGAAGCTTCTTTTATCTTATCCTGGTCTACCATTTCAAAACCCGGTCAGTTCAACGCATCATCAATATCGCCGATGTCTCCGGATCCGATATCGAGCATGTTGACGGTACGTCTCTTAAGTCTTGCTTCCTCGGAAGTCTTAAGAAGGTAATTCTTGATCGTCTCTGAGTGTCTGATATGGAGAAGAGTAAGCTCCTTGTCAGTGGTATCACCGGTGTAGCATCTTATGGTTCCAAGCCCGAGAAGACGCTCAAGAAGGGATCTTTCCAGCTTAACGTCAACGATCTTGTACATATAGCAGTCATTCTGAACAAGTTTAAAAAATCCGGACTTTACATTGAGCATATCCTCTTTAAGACGATATACCGTAAATGTCCAGGGAAGTCCGAAAAAGAGAAGACGCTTTCTCTCAACGTAATCATATTCTTCATTCTTAGCCATAATAATACCTCCAATAATCTGTCGCGATAGCGACATTCGTTTATGTAGCGAAAGCTTGCTTTCGCCAAGTCTCCTTTATATCGGTGTGAAAGCACCGCTCTCACAATTCCTCATAAAATAAAACCACAACCTTCATTTTAGCAGATTACATAAAGGTTTTCCATTAAAATGGAACAAATCTTTCACATATCCTTTTTTCAGGTGAAAATATGTTGTAAAATCAATCTGTAACACGGAGAAAGTAAATGATACACGTAATAATCAATACATCCTCAGGTTCCGAAAAAGGATGCGACATAGAAAAGATCATAAAAAATTACCTGTCCGATGCAGGGGAGGAATTCCGGATCTACCGTACCGAAAAAGCCGGTGATATTGCTGACTTTGCCGGGAGCATTACGGAAAATACCGATAAGATGACCCATATCATGCTGGCAGGCGGAGACGGATCCATAAATGAACTGCTTTCAGGAATAGAAGATACGAAAAAAACAGTTCTGAGCATCATCCCCACAGGCTCCGGAAATGATTTTGCAAGAGCCGTGAAGATTCCTCATAATATAAGACTTGCCTTAGATATTGCCGTAAGGAGAAAAAAAACCAAAGCAATAGACCTTGGCGAAGTAATATATGATAACGGCGAAAGAAGAAAATTCCTGATAAGTGCAGGCATCGGTTTCGACGCTGCTGTGTGCGAAGAAGCCATGAATTCCGAAACAAAGAAAAAATTAAACAAGATCGGACTGGGAAGACTCAGCTACGGAGTCATAGCTATAAAACAGATCTTCGGAGCACTCAGACCCGACGGATATATTTCTTTTGACGGCGGTGAAAAGATCGGGCTCAAAAGATTCCTTCTGGCCGCATTCATGAACGAACCTTTCGAAGGCGGGGGATTCCTTTTTGGTCCCCACGCTTCTCATTCAGACGGAAAACTTGATGTCTGCCTTGTGGACAGGGTATCGGGACTTAAATTCTTTATGGCTCTCCCCTTTGGCTTTTTCGGAAAGCATTATATGTTTAAAAATGTGAACGAACACCGCGGGGAGAAGATAAGCATACATCTTAACTATCCTTTATGGGTCCATACGGATGGCGAAGTATCAAGGCAGGCTGAAGATCTCGAGATCAGAGTTTTGAAATCCGCCATCAATATCACGCTGCCCTGATCATTCAAAACCCAGGTAGCTCCAATTTCTCACATCATATGGAGACCCGGATACGGTGTACCAGTATCCCGGATTGAATTTATTTCCGTTATTGGCATATACATTAAGTTCTTCAGAAGCAAGTATCTTCATCTGATCTTCTGTTTTTTCGTGTCCGTTAAGAGGATTTCCCGTAAAAGGATTGACAGCTTTTTCAACCACTCCTCCGCCCGTTGCCAATGCAGGAGTATCAGCATTAGTCATAAATTCATCTGACATCTGAAATCCGTGGGAATCAAAATCCTTGTACATAAGTATGGGCACAAACCATTCAAGTGATGTTGCATAGGGGGCTTCGCCGAATCCGAATCCGTCAAACCAGCCCTCATATGTTCCGTGATCGGAAACGATGATTATTCTGGTATTGTCATATACTCCCTGTTCCTTGAGATAGTCAAGCCACTCCCCAAGTCTTAAGTAACCTGCCATATTCGCATGGTAATAGGCAACACGTTCGAAATTATCCATGTTCATCTTTATACCGTTTATGGTGTAAAGACTCTCATCAAAAAGACCTCTGTTATCAACACTTACCGCCGGCTTATAATCGGGAAGCTGGCATATATTGGCATCATGAGGCGTACAGTTGTAGAACATAAGGAACTCGCCTCTGTCCTCATCTGCGATATCCGTATAGTTTTCCATATTATCAAGGGCAGAATACCAGGTTGTAAAATGGGCATTAAACCCTTCCGCAACAAGGTAATCTTCCTGATCTTGTTCCCCGTACTCTTCCACTTCCTGAACCAGATTCATTTCCCTTAACAGTTCTTTTGTCTGGGATGCTTTGAATTCATAGTTATAATTTCCGTTGTTGTAAAGAAGACCCTGGAAAATAAGAGGAACTGTCTTCATCTCACCGAAATAGAAAAAGTTTCTCTTCCTGCTCTTTTCAGTATCATCCCTGACATCATCGGAAAATGAATTAAATTTTCCCTGGGAAATATACTTATTGATCTCGGGATAATCATCATAGATGCTAAGGTCAGGGGGAAGAAGCTGGTATCCTGCATAGGGCGGGTCAAAAACAGTGACACCGTATCCGTTTTGTGAAAACAGGACAGGAAGAACCCTTAAAGCCTCATCATGCTTATCAACAAGAAGTTCATCATCGCGCTTATTTATCTCTGCGGGAGTGTATTCATATCCCCCGTATACGGCGGGCATTCCGAAGTTGGTATATTTTCCGAAGGAAATGGTGTCATGATAATAAGTAAATCCGTCATATGTCTCCATAAGATCAGGTCTTTCGCTAAGGATATAAGGCATAAGGGTTCCCACCGCCTTATCAAGAACAACCACAACAACATTTCTTTCATTTTTTGAAAGAGTGATCCTCGGCATCATGTTATATGCATCGGACGAAGCATATAGCGATAGATATGTATCATAACCCTTTGTGGTGTTATTTATGTTGATAGCCGAAATGCAGATAAGAGCAGCACATCCTGCCATTGCAAGGACCTGTATGATCGCGGGTTTGAACCTGTAAAGGATAAAGATCACAGCTGCTGTGAAGATCATAAGAGCAAGATTTATAACTATCAGTCTTGAGCCGAAAACAGGGGGATTGTCATATTTAAGATCCGCTGATAAAGTTCCAAGACCGGAGCCTGACAAAAGATAATCCACAACGCCCCATGCGCATATAACAGCCATGAAACCCGCAAAGATCCTGCGGACCTTAGGAGCCGAGAAAAGATAATATATCCCGATCCAGAGAACAAAAAATCCAAGGCCCAGTGATAGGGAATAAACAAGATATCTTGCAGGGTTAAATATATCAAGTGAATTTATGAACTCCGAAGCAGAGGAAGAAAGCACATTTGAAGGAATATACAATCCGGTCATAAGTGCCATGAGAAGTGCAGAGGCAATAAACAGATGATCATATACCTTGGACGAATTACCGGTAGCAGTAACTTTTCGTGAGCCTGATTTTTGTACATCTCTTTCTTTTACATTTTTCTGTGAAGCATTTACTGACTTCGCATTCTTCCTGCTTTCAAATATCTTCTGGACGGCATTTTTGCAAAGTGAAAAGATATTGTTGAAGGTCCAGTACATAACAAGACCTGCGGGGGAATTGTATAAAAGAACAAGGAATACAAGTGCGGTTACATATAGCTGCACTTTTTCTTTTTTCAGATGTCCCTTTGAATAAATGGTTCCGGAGACGATATTGATGAGTGTCATCAGAATGGGAAGAACATTTATGGCAATGCCATGCACGCTGAACATGGCATCCGGAGCACCGAGATCCTTTATCAGATAAGAGGGACCCGCAGCACCCGGAAGGTTTAGTAAAATGGAGGGCATGCCTTTTATGAGTTCAAGCCCTGATAAAAATCTGTATGCAGAGATAAAAAAGGGAATCTGGAGAAGAAGGGATGAAGCTCCCCTTAACGCATAAACAGGCTTATAGTCGCAGATGCGGTAATAAGCCTGGGTCATCATAACCCTCTCATCACCCTTGAAGGTTTTCTTGATATGGGAAAGCATCCCCTCCATTGCCTTTTCACGTTCACGCTGCTCTGCCTGGAGCTTATCCGCGCGCTTGTAGAGCGGAAGGACGAGAATGTTAACAAAGATACTAGGGGCGATGATGGTCGCAAAGGGCTTACCGATAAAACGATAGCTTATAAAAAAAATCGTTTCAAAAAGTATCTCAAGTGGTCTGATTGTAAGATAGTAAAGTATTTCTATAAACAACTTAGTAATTACCTATGTATTTCCAGTTATTTGCATCATATGGAGTGCCGGTTATGGCATACCAGTCTGCTGTGTTATACTTTGTTCCTTTATGTTCACGGGGATCCCATCCGTTAGCTATCATAACCTTAAGATCTCCCTCTTCTTTTTCATGACCGTCAAGCCTGTTGCCGGTGAAGGGATTGACGGGATTTTCAAGAGCATCACCGCCTGCGGCAAAAACACACGCATCCGCATTTGTCATGAAATCGGAGGATACCTTAAACCCGTGCTCATCAAAATCCTTTACAAGAAGCATTGGAGCAAACCAGTCAGTAAGTATTCCGTCAAAGGTAAAACCGTAGAACCAGCCCACGCCGCCGCCATGGTCAGACGTGATGATGATCCTGGTATTATCATAAACACCTTCTTTTTTCAGATACTCAAGCCACTCCCCTATCCTGAGGAGTCCCGCCATGTTAACGGAGTAATAACCGACCCTGTACCTGGTATCCATATGCATGGTGACACCGTTGATGGTATAGAACTCATCAAGATCATAAGCGGTGTTATCCACATATTCACTGTATGTATAATCGGGAAGCTGGAGAAGATTTGAATCATGGGTCTCTGCATTGTAGAACATCAGAAACTCACCCTTCTCATTTTCATCTATTTCAGTGATCTCTTCCAGATTATCAAGAACTGAATACCATCCGTAGAAATCAGGGCTGTAGGTCTGTGTCGTTTTTGTATTTTCATTTGAAACATGATCCTCTTCTTCCGCTATTCCGGGAATCTGAAGAGCATCTTTTTTGGTGAAATTCACCCAGTCATTTTCAAAATTATAATCTCCGTCGTCATATAAAAGTCCCTGGACAAAAAGAGGCATGGACTTCATGACACCGAAGTAATAGAAATTTCTTTTTCTTCTTTTTTCAGAGCTGTCGCTGAAGTCATCGGAAAGATTCATCAGTTTCTTGTTGGAGATATAAGCATTTATATCAGGATAATCATCATAGATACTTAAATCCGGCTCTATCTCGTAACCTGCGTAGGGAGGATCAAAAACCGTAACTCCATATCCTTCATTCAAAAATGCAACGGGAAGGACCTTAAGTGCCTCATTATGCTTATCCGAAAGAAGCTCGTTATCCCTGGCATTCATGGCTTCCGGAGTATACTCGTAACCGCCGAAAACAGGAGGTGCACCGTGAAGTGTATCATCCGAAAAAGAAACCGTATCATGATAGAAAGTAAATCCGTCATAGGTATCCATAAGATCCGGACGTTCATTCAGCATATAAAGCACCTCAGGACCCATGGCACGGTCAAGAAGGATCAGGATAACATTTTTTCCTGTTTTAGATAATTTGATCTCCGGCATTTTGGAATATGCATCGGAGGATGCATACTTTTTTGCATAGTCATCATACTGGGAGCGGATGCCTGCGATATTAACAACGGAAATGCATATAAGAGCCGCACATCCAGCCATAGCCAGGATATTCACAAACTCAGTCTTTATCTTTAAGATGATCCCGAGAACAATAACACAGCAAAGGATCAGCAGGACATTTATGATCTTTTTCTTTATCTCAAAAACAGGATCCGTGTCGTACTTTAGGTTTGCAGAGATCTTGCCGAGTCCCGAGCCAGACATCATGTAATTAACAACGCTGCAGGCACATATGACGGACATTACACATGAAAAGATCTTTCGTACATTTTCCGGAGAAAAAAGATAATAGATTCCAACCCAGATAACAAAGAAACCTATACCCAGAGCTGTGGAATACACAAGATAAACCGAGGGGTTAAAAAAGTTGACTGTATTTACGAATTCCGTAGCTGATGCAGACAGGACATTGGATGGAATAAAAAGACCTGTCATCAGAGCCATGAGAAGTGCACAGGCAAGGAACAAGCAGTTATATACTTTTGACGCATCGTTTTTCTTTAGTACTTCTTCTTCCTTTGCATTCTTCCTGCTTTCAAACATCTTCTGCACCGCGTTCTTAAGCAGTGAAAAGATATTGTTGAATGTCCAATACATTACAAGTCCTGCAGGAGAATTGTATAAAAGCACAAGGAAAACAAGTGCAGTGACATAAAGCTGCACCTTTTCTTTTTTCAAATGTCCCTTTGAATAAATGGTTCCGGAAACGATATTGATGAGTGTCATCAGAATGGGAAGAACATTTATGGCAATGCCATGCACGCTGAACATGGCATCCGGAGCACCGAGATCTTTTATCAGATATGCGGGACCCGCGGCTCCGGGAAGGTTCAGTAAAATAGAAGGCATGCCTTTTATGAGTTCAAGCCCGGATAAAAATCTGTATGCAGAGATAAAAAAGGGAATCTGGAGAAGAAGGGATGAAGCTCCCCTTAAAGCATAAACGGGCTTATACTCGCAGATGCGGTAATAAGCCTGAGTCATCATAACCCTCTCATCACCCTTGAAGGTTTTCTTGATATGGGAAAGCATTCCCTCCATTGCCTTTTCACGCTCACGCTGCTCTGCCTGGAGCTTATCCGCGCGCTTGTAGAGCGGAAGGACAAGGATGTTAACAAAGATACTAAGTGCGATGATGGTCGCAAAGGGCTTTCCGATAAAACGATAGCTTATAAAAAATATCGTTTCAAAAAGTATCTCAAGAGGTCTGATTGTCAGAAAATACAGAATCTCCAAAAACATTTATGCAGATGCCTCCGCCTCTTCGGAAGAATCGGCTTTAGTTGTAAGTTCCTTGTATTTATCGGCAATATAATCGGCAGTACGCTGGGCACCTTCACCGGGATGTGACCAGGTTTCACGTCTTGCTCTGTCACGGCCGTCCGCATATTTGTCGCTGGAGATGCATTCGTCAATGACTGACTTGATATTATCAAGGTCACTGTCTTTTAGTTCACGTCCGATGTGGGGAAGGATCTTGTTGGTCCAAAGCTCGTCATCGATCCAGGAAGCATCATAGGGAGCCTTGTCTATGCGGGCTTCGGTATAGATAACGGGCTTGTCATAAACAAGTGAAAAATCAAATATAACACCTGAGAAATCGGATATCATGATGTCACTCTTCATAAGGACATCGAAGTTATCATTATCCCTGTTCCAGGTAACACCGCTTCCCTCTCCGTATTTTTTCATAAGTCTGTCGATCATTTCTTTCTCGGATGTGAAGGACTGGGGATGGGGTCTGATGATGATATCGTATCCCGTAGCGATAAGGGCATCGATCATCTTCTCACCGTATACGCTTAAGACACCGCTCTTACCCCATGAAGGAGCAAGAAGAACGGTCTTCTTTGCATCCGCAGGTTTTGCCTGCATTGTGCCTTTAACAGAATCAACTCTTGCTTTCATGACATCCATATAGGGAAGGCCGACGATCTCAATCTCCTTTTCGGGCTCATTTCTGAGCTGCTCAAGCTTTCTGATCTGGTCTTTCTGATAATCTCCCGACAGAAGAAGCGAATCATAAAAATCAATCCCAAACATTCTGTAAAGAGTAATATCATTGGGCTGGTGGGGAACGTGAATGTAATATTTACATCTCTTGGAACGCTTCCACTGGAAAACATCAAGGCTGGGGGTGGTGGAAAGCACGATGACCGCACCTACGACATTCATCTTTGCAAAAGCCTTATTTCCTTCACCAATGAACTCACAGGTTATGTTCTCATACTTTTTTTCAAGCGCAGGATCATCTTCGGACATGGTATAGTAAACGGTCCTGATACCCTTTTTATCAAGCTTGTCACATATGGGCTCGAAAACATTCCAGTATCTTTTGTGATCGGAAAAGATGACAATGGGGATTGCTTCGCCCATGACTTTGTCGGTTTTTCCCGCGCCGATCCTGAACTTGAGCTTTACAATAAGAGATCTTGCAAAAAGCATCAGGCTTCCGAAAATACCAAACAGTATGGAAAAAAGCATTCCGCCGGTACCGGGATCAATATAAAGAGTGATAAAGGGTAATGAATAAAAAGACATTTTTTTCTCCTTTTAGGTCATAAAACTGTTAAAGATCCGATCATTAAAAGATTAAAGGGTTTTTAAATAATCCATAAATGCGTTTTTATTTTCAAGAGCCGTGGTGGTGGGGCGTCCCAGATCATCACGTGCACCGATGGAGCACTTAACTTCAATAAAACTCAGGCTTTTTCTTTCCTTCGCATCCTGAAGCTCTTTATCAAGATCATCATATGTCTTAACGGAAACCGCTACAGGATAACCGCAGGCTTTTGCCATGGAAACAAGGTCTGCTTCCCCGGCAACAGTCGGCATTCCTCCTACAGTCTCATGGGCACCGTTATTGATTACAACATGCACCATGTTATCGGGATGATTGCTTCCGATAACCGCCATTGCTCCCATATGCATTAAAACAGCACCGTCTCCGTCTATGCACCAGATCTTTGAATCAGGCTTGTTGATGGCAATACCAAGGGCGATGGATGAAGAGTGACCCATGGATCCAACAGTAAGAAAATCATATTTATGGCTCTGGGAATTTGCTTCCCTTATCTCAAAAAGCTCCCTGCTAGCCTTTCCTGTGGTTGAGACTATCGGATCTTCGCCTGATACTTTAACTATATGGCGGATGATCTCCTCACGGAGCATTTCGTTATCGTTTGAATAATCAACCTTTGGAGCATCTTCAAGAGCCCCTTTGCGGATGACAAAAGCCACATCTTTTCCGGAAGAAAGTATCTTTTTATACTCTTCCATCTTTGCAGACAGCTCCTCTTCAGAAGTGTTCTTATCCACCACGAATGCTTCTATACCCATATCCTCAAGGAGTTTTAATGTCACCTCTCCCTGATAAATATGCTGGGGCTCATCGTGAATGCCGGGTTCTCCTCTCCATCCCACAACAAATATAACGGGTATAGCATATACTTTGTCATTCAGAAGACTGGCAACGGGATTAATGATATTGCCTTCGCCCGAATTCTGCATATAAACCACAGGAACCTTACCTGTTGCAAGATGATAGCCCGCAGCAAGAGCCGTGCAATTTCCCTCGTTAGCCGCGATCACATGATGCTTCGGGTCAATTCCGTAAGTATCCATCAAATAATTGCAAAGTGCCTTGAGCTGGCTGTCGGGAACTCCGGTATAAAAATCAGCACCCAGTATATTTACAAAATTTTCTACTTTCATTTATTCTTTCGTCCTATCTTTTCTTCTACTATTTTGAGTTCATCGACAGTATCGATCTCTATTATGTCATCCGTACCGATTGGATGAACCGTAAGAGAAAGATTATCAAGAATGGAATCCACAACCTCGTCCCAGAAAAGATCTTCATATCCTTCTTTTTCCCAGGCTGAGTCTATGGCATCAGCTATCTTAGTCGCATCGTCCTTTTTAAAATAGGATATCCCGCACATGTTGTAACAGTCCGTGCCGCCTTTACCAACGCGGGTTATCCTTCCCTTTTCATCTCTTTCAAAGACCCAGTCGTCAGAGAATCCTTCCACAAACTTTCCGAAATAGCAGGAATCAAATTCTCCCTCGAGGACGGAAGGATCGTCTATATAAAGATCCGCTTCGCATATGAAAAGATCCCGGCCTCTCATCAGATCCGTGACCGCATGGATGGATGAGATATTGTTTACGGTCTCGAAGTACTCATTTTTCACAAGACGCACGTTTCCGTATTTTTCACGGACGCTCTCGAACTGATCTCCCAGATATCCTGTCACTATAACAATCTCTGATACACCTCTTTTATTAAGGGCATCCAGAACCGTCTCTATCATAGGTTTCCCGCAAACCTTTACAAGGGGTTTGGGAACCGTCTCGGTCAAAGGTCTCATACGGCTGCCCAGTCCCGCGGCCATAAGAATTGCAATTTCGTCTTTCACTATATTACCTTTCGATCATCACCCTTTGCCTTACACGGGCCGGCATGATCAGCCATAATATTTTACGGGGATGCTTACATTCATGGAACGAAGTCCCTCTTCAAATACCTTCCAGAATTCCACGATATCTTCTGCATCAATAAGACCGAGGGCACAGAGCCTGAAGGTTCCTTTAGCTTCGATCTTGCCGGGATAAATGGTAAATCCTCTCTCATAGCAGTAGTCATGAATCTTCTCAAAATCCCAGGC
>ONTX01000091.1 GCA_900320825.1 uncultured Lachnospiraceae bacterium
GATCCTGGGAGAGTCCCTGGTCATCAGAAGCATTTACCTAAGCTCCGGAAGACTGTCCCACATAATGGGTATCAGCTACAACTATAACCACATCCTTACCCTTGCTTCGGCGGTGATGATCTTTATCTTTTTCCTGAATGTCAGGGTGAGCGAGGGGGCCGGAAAGGTCTTCGCATTTTTGGGAAAATATTCCCTGGGAGTATATCTTTTGCATGAGAATCTGTCGGTGAGATATTACTGGCAGCCCCTGCTTTTCTGTGAAAAAACCACAAGTGTTATTAATGTGATGGCATTTGCATTTTTTGCAGGAATCATCGTATTTGTAGCAGGTGTTATCGTTGATTTCGTCTCAAGTAAGATATGCGGTGCGGCATTAAATGCCATTAAAAAAGCACCTGTTTTTAATAAGATCTCAGCCGCTGTGGAAAGAGCGGATATGGCATTTGCAAAGTCTGACGGAGATGCATGATATGGCGGAGGAAATTTCCAGGGAAGTCATACATGTATCCGTAAGAGGTGTTGTCGAATTCATCTTAAGAAGCGGTGACATCGACAATTCCGGAATGGCACCATCCGTTGAGGGAGCCATGCAGCTGGGTGCCAGATTTCATAAAAAGATCCAGTCAATGAGGGGAACCGGATACATGGCAGAGGTTCCCTTATCTTTATCTTATCCCTGTGAAAAATTTGATATTGTGACCGAGGGGCGTGCCGACGGAATTTTTACCGAAGGGACGTCTACCGGTAATTTTTGCATTGAGGAGATCAAGGGAACCTACAGGAATGTTTCGAAGATGAAGCAGCCCATTCCCGTCCATCTGGCTCAGGCAAAATGCTATGCCCATATGTATCTGGAAACCTTTGATAAAAATGAGCGGCCGGATCTTATCGACGTAAAAATGACCTACGTCAACATGGAAACCGAGAAAATGAAGGAGTTCGACTATACCTTCACGGACTTGGAACTGAGGGAATGGTATGACGGTCTTATGAAGGAATACGAAAAATGGGCGGATCTTGAACTTTCCTGGAAACCTGTAAGACAGGCATCCATAAAAGCCCTGAATTTTCCCTATGAATACAGAAGCGGCCAGAAAAAACTGGCAGGCAGCGTATACCGGACCATCCTTGAGGGTAAAAAGCTCTTTCTCGAAGCTCCAACGGGCTGCGGCAAGACTCTTTCCACTCTTTATCCCTCGATAAAGGCAATGGGAGAGGGGCTTTGTGACAGGATCTTTTACCTTACCGCCAAGACCATAACAAGGACCGCTCCCGAGGAAGCCGTGGGCATCTTAAGAAGCGGCGGGCTTGAGTTTAAAACGGTAACCCTGACAGCCAAGGAAAAGATCTGTTTTCTGGAAAAAACAGACTGTAATCCAATAGGCTGCAAGTACGCAAAAGGGCATTTTGACAGGATAAATGAGGCTCTTTATGCCCTGGTTTCCGAGCAGAAGAACTTTTCAAGGGAAGTGATCCTTGAATATGCGGATAAATACAAGGTTTGTCCCTTTGAACTGTCTCTGGACGCAGCTCTTTTTTCCGACGGGATCATATGCGACTACAATTACCTCTTCGATCCCCATGCCAGGCTTAAGCGTTTCTTCGAATCCGGAAACGGGGAAAAATACATTTTCCTGGTGGACGAAGCCCATAACCTGGTTCCAAGGGGTAGGAGCATGTTCAGTTCCGAGATACGGGAGGAAGACCTGAAGGCTCTGAGGAAGATCATCAGAACCTCTCTTGAGGGCTGCGTTAAGAGTAAATTCTTTAAAAATGATTATTCGGGGAAGCTCACCAAGGGCATCGGAAGAGTCCTGTCGGAGCTTAAGAAGATAAAGGAAAGATTTGGCGAAAATGAAGTGATCGCCGGCTTTGAAGAAGACTGGTATCTGTATGAGACCGGGCTTGAGGGGCTGGTCAAAGCTCTTGAAAGACTTCACGGCACATTGTCCGAATATATGGAAGAGCGGGAAAAACCGGGAATGATCCCTCAGGCCCTCAGGGACGCACTGCTTGAAATGTTCTTCGGGGCAGCGGATTTTCTCTCTGTTTTTGAAAATCTTGGTAACGACTATGTCATCTACGATAAGAACACCCCTGAGGAGGGCTTTAAGGTCATTCTATTTTGCACTGATCCCGGCAGGAATATCGCATCCTGCCTTGAACAGGGCGTTTCATCGGTGCTGTTTTCGGCCACAATGCTGCCGATTCAGTACTATAAGTCCCTTCTGGGCGGAAGTGCTGAAGATTATGAGGTATATGCCGAGTCTGTTTTTGACCCTTCAAAAAGAGGTATTTTCATCTCCTCGGACCTTACCACCAGATACCGTGACAGATCCGATGACGAATATTACAGGACTGCCGAGTATATCTCGAAGATCGTAGGGGCCCGGAGCGGAAATTATATGATATTTTTCCCTTCATATGCATATATGCACAGGGTTTTGGATATATATGAGAGCGGCTTTTTGCGGCCTGATGACGAGATTGCGGTCCAGGGAGAACGCATGACGGAGAAGGAGAGGGAGGAGTTTCTGGAGCTTTTCGAAGGAACCGGAGGCACTCTCATCGGTTTTTGTGTCATGGGAGGGATCTTCTCGGAGGGCATTGACCTGAAGGGAGACAGTCTCATAGGGGTTATCTGCGTGGGCCCCGGCCTGCCCGGAGTCGATATGGAGCAGAACATCCTAAGGACTTACTTTGACGGCTATGACAGGAAGGGCTATGAGTACGCATATATGTATCCCGGAATGAACAAGGTCCTCCAGGCAGCCGGAAGAGTCATCAGGACGGAAGAGGATACCGGCATAGTGGCACTTCTGGACAAAAGATTCCTGGGCCCCGAGTACAGAAGGATGTTCCCCAGAGAGTGGACCGGGATCAACGTAACAAGCCTGGATGATATAAAAGAGAAGATAGAAGACTTTTGGGAGGAGTTATAGAAAAAAACGGCCCGTAGCCTAAATCTGCTGTAAGAAAAAAGGGAAGAGGAAAGAGGAAAAAGGCAGCCGGAGAGGCGAAAAAAACGAATAGAGAGGATATGACGACACTGACGTTTCGCGACGGAAGTGTCGTTTTTTAGTGGATTTAAGTAAAACTTAACGAATTTATGCACGCGTTTAGTTGACATAAAATAAAACCGAATATGTTATCAATGGATTTTTACCTGTTTAAAATTTTGCAATTATGTAAGCGGATTCTGATTAAATAGCTGTCAAAATCTTTGAAAATGACAGTCAAAATCCGAGGAAATGACGTCAGTTCCGTTTGTGGATAACTCTGTGGATTAAGTGGATATGGTGCAAAAAACGGCGTATGACAGATGTTAACGACAGGGTGTTGATTATGAACCGTGTCATATCTCACCTGATATTTTGAATTTTAAATTTCGCAACACCTGACACGGATCGTAACAATTAGAAAACATGTTCCCAATTTATGGAAACCAATGAATCCAGCATTTATCAGGTTTACATAAAAAAAATGGCTATTTTTTGACGTTTTGGTACCTTCACCTGACTACTCCAAGCTCCCAAACGGACTTCTCCGGACTTCTTCCTCTGCCTCCCCACCCTCATTTTTCTCTTCCGGAATTTTCTTCCGGACATTTTCTCTCTACCCGGTCCTTCAAAACGCAAAAAAAATCCTCCCGATCATTTTCGGAAGGATTTTTTTGTCATTTTTCTTTTTTTCCGGTCCCGGTCACACCACAACTTGTAGTGTCCGACTCGTTATTTTATGTGTTATTTTATTCATCAAACCGGCTCTCCAGAGCTTAAAAAATAATGTTGAACCTGTTATTTATGGCTTCACCTCTCGCATTTGAGGAATTTGACACTGTAGGGTTCCAGTTTCGTTCCTCCACCGAAATCGAAGTCATTTCCGGTGATAAGATCAGTTGCCATTCCGCATCCTGCATCGAAATGTGCGGTGTATTCGTTCTCATCTATGTTGATGGCAACCAGAACTCTTTCATGCTCGGACTGTCTCTGAAAGATGCACTGCTTATTTGTCAGTACCAGGGATTTGAAATCACCGTAATTGAGTGCTTCGGATGACTTCTTTGCTTCTGCCATGTTCTTAATGAGATCTGTCAGTTCGTTCCACTGAGGCTCATCAAAACATTTTCTCAGTGCGGGATCGCCCTCGGATTTATTTGCCTTCTCACCCCATTCGCTGCCGTAGTAGATCATGGGGATTCCGGGCATTCCGAATATGAAACCGTACATAAGAGGCAGATGCTTTTCGTTGGCTACGATACTTGCCGCTCTTGTTACGTCATGATTGTCAACAAAGGACCAGAGATGTCTTCCCTTGTAGAGGGTCCAGTTTTCCGGTCCGAACTGTCTCATGAGAGAGTGGACGATCTCGAAGCAGTTGTAGCTGTTCATGCTGGAGAAGATTCCCTTGTAGCACTCATAATTGGTGGCACAGTCTAGACCTGCATTGAGCCGTTTGTTGTAATCTCCGTGAAGAAGCTCTCCGCCGAGGAAAAAGTCCTTTTTGACGGAATCCACATGGCCTCTTAAGCGCCTGATGAAGTCTTCGGAGAGACAGTAAGCAACGTCCAGTCTTAATCCGTCTATGTCATAATCCCTTATCCAGCCCGATACGGCGTCCATGATGTGGTTGACCACATCGGGATTCCAGAGATTGAGCTTTACCAGGTCGTAATTGCCTTCCCAGCCCTCGTACCACAGACCGTCATTGTAATTTGAATTTCCGTCGAATGCGATACGTGCAAACCAGGAAATATAGGGTGAGTTTTCCCTGTTTTTCAGCACATCCTGAAACGCCCAGAAGCCTCTTCCCACATGGTTGAAAACTCCGTCCAACACGATCCGGATGCCTTCATCGTGAAGAGCCTTGCAGACATCCGCAAAGTCCTCATTGGTTCCGAGCCTTGTGTCTATCTTGTTGTAATCCCTGGTGTTATATCCGTGAGTGTCCGACTCGAATACGGGTGAAAAATAAACCGCATTTATCCCCATTTTCTTCATATGGGGGATCCAGTCCTTTACCTTTGCGATCCTGTTAACGCATACACCGTCGTTTTCAAAGGGTGCACCGCAGAACCCCAGCGGGTATATCTGATAAAAAACACTTTCAAATGCCCACATGTTATTCCAACCTCCTTAAAATAGTCGCGAAGCGACATTCGTTCGGGTCGCGATAGCTTTGCTATCGCCTTGCCTCCTCAAAGTATTTACTTTCCACACTATACCACATACGCCCCGGATGCGGTAGTGCGTGGCGTGCCAAAACCCTTGCAAAATATTGACAACGCGCACCCTATAAACTAAAATATTATGACTGTTGTTTCTAAATATATGCAAAAAAATTAAGGGAGTTTTTGAAATGAGCAGAGAACTTGCAAAGACCTATGATCCCAAGGGAATAGAGGATCGCATTTATCAAAAATGGCTGGAGAAGAAGTATTTCCACGCAGAAGTGGATCACTCAAAAACACCTTTTACCATAGTCATTCCGCCCCCAAACATCACAGGACAGCTCCACATGGGACATGCCCTTGACAATACCATGCAGGATATACTTATCCGCTGGAAGAGAATGCAGGGCTTCAACGCACTCTGGCAGCCCGGAACCGACCATGCTTCCATCGCAACCGAGGTTCGTATCATCCAGGAACTGAAAAAAGAAGGCGTTTCAAAAGAAGACCTCGGAAGAGAGAAGTTCCTTGAGAGAGCATGGGACTGGAAAAAAGAGTACGGCGGAAGGATCATAAGTCAGCTTAAGAAGATGGGTTCTTCCTGTGACTGGGACAGAGAGCGCTTCACCATGGATGAAGGCTGTAACAGGGCCGTCAATGAAGTCTTCGTAAAGATGTACAACAAAGGCTACATCTACAAGGGCTCAAGGATCATCAACTGGTGCCCCGTTTGTAACACCTCCATTTCCGATGCAGAGGTTGAGTACGAGGAGCAGGCAGGACATCTTTGGCATATCAAATATCCTCTCATGGATAAGGAGACCGGCAAACCTTCAGAGACCGAATTCCTTGAGTTTGCAACAACCCGTCCCGAGACGATGCTTGGTGATACCGCTGTTGCGATAAATCCCGATGACGAGAGATATACACACCTCAAGGGCCGCAGCGTATGGCTTCCCCTTGTCAATAAAGAGATCCCCATTGTTGAGGATTCCTATGTTGATGTTGAGTTCGGAACCGGTGTTGTTAAGATCACACCCGCACATGACCCTAACGACTTCGAGGTAGGAAAGCGCCATAACCTTGCTGTCATAAATATCATGAACGACAACGCCACCATTAATGAAAACGGCGGCGAGTACGCAGGCCTTGAAAGATACGAAGCAAGAAAGCGTATCGTTGAAGACCTTGATAAGCTGGGACTTTTAGTCAGGATAGAAGATTACAGCCACAATGTAGGAACCCATGACAGATGTAAGACCACCATCGAGCCCCTTGTTAAGGAACAGTGGTTCGTCAGGATGGATGAGCTCATTAAGCCCGCAAGAGAAGCTGTTAAGAACGGAGACATCAAGCTTGTTCCCGAGAGAATGGAAAAGCTTTACTTCAACTGGGTAGATAACATCCGCGACTGGTGTATCTCAAGACAGCTCTGGTGGGGACACAGGATTCCCGCATACACCTGCGAAAAATGCGGTGAGATGGTTGTGGATCTTAAAGCTCCCGCAAAATGTCCCAAGTGCGGATGCGAACATATGAAGCAGGATCCCGATACACTTGATACCTGGTTCTCTTCGGCACTCTGGCCTTTTGAAACTCTCGGCTGGCCCGATCAGACCGAAGACCTTAAATATTTCTATCCCACCGATGTTCTTATCACCGGTTATGACATCATCTTCTTCTGGGTTATCAGAATGATTTTCTCCGGATACGAGCACATGGGAGACAAGCCCTTCAAGACCGTACTTTTCCACGGACTTGTAAGAGACTCACAAGGTAGAAAAATGAGTAAGTCCCTGGGCAACGGTATCGATCCTCTCGAAGTTATCGATCAGTACGGAGCCGATGCACTCAGACTTACACTCATCACGGGAAACGCACCCGGAAACGACATGCGTTTCTATTACGAGCGTGTTGAAAACAGCAGAAATTTTGCAAACAAGATCTGGAACGCATCAAGATTCATCATGATGAACGAGGACCAGTTTATTGAAAAGAACGGCAAAGGCATTTCAAAGCCTGAAAATGCCGATCTTCTTCCCGTAGACAAGTGGATCATCTCAAGACTCAACACCCTTGTTAAGGACATGACCGACAACATGGACCGCTACGAACTGGGTATTGCGGTTCAGAAGGTTTACGATTTCCTCTGGGAAGAGTTCTGTGACTGGTACATCGAGATGGTTAAGCCCAGACTCTATGCAACCGATGATGAGAAGGGACAGAATGCTGCCCTTTGGACTCTTAAGACAGTCCTTATCGATGCACTTAAGCTTCTCCATCCCTATATGCCTTTCATTACAGAGGAGATCTTCTGCAACATCCAGGATGAGGAAGAGTCCATAATGATAAGCAGCTGGCCGGAATATACAAAAGATCGTGCTTTCCCCGCAGAGGAAAACGCAGTTGAGATCATCAAGTCAGCGGTTAAGGGCATCAGAAATATCCGTTCCGAGATGAACGTTGCTCCTTCCAAGAAGGCAGAAGTTTTCGTTGTTTCCGAAGACAGGGACATCCTTAAGGTATTCGAAGAAGGTAAGCTTTTCTTCGCATCCCTTTCATATGCATCCGATGTAAAGACACAGTCCGACAAGTCAGGTATTGCGGACGATGCGGTTTCTGTTGTTATTCCCGGAGCTACACTCTACATTCCTTTTGCGGAGCTTGTTGATATCGCTGCGGAAAAAGAACGCCTTGCAAAAGAAAAGGCACGCCTTGAGGGTGAACTTAAGCGTTCCGAGAGCATGCTGACCAATGAGAAGTTCCTGTCCAAGGCTCCTCAGGCCAAGATCGACGAAGAGAAGGCAAAGCAGGAAAAATATCGTCAGATGATGGCTCAGGTCGAGGAAAGACTTGCGTCTCTGGGCAATTGATTTTTGATACGTGAAAATCTATAATAATTATGTATGCGCCAAAAATGATATTTTGGGCGTTTTTTGGCAGGTATGCCGGGTGATGAAATGATTGATTTTGATGAAGAACTAAAAAAATTCTATCCCAGCACCGAGATTGATGAAGTCCAGACAGGCGTGGACAGTGCAAAATTCGATGCTGTGGATCTTTATGTGAAGATGGGCTGGGATGTCATGGAAGGCTTAAAGCAGGTTCAGGGCGGCCTTCAGACAAGGGATATGCGTCCCGGCAGACGTTTTTGATTTGAGTATTACGAGATATGAAATGTTTTAACTGCGGGGTAGAACTCTCAGAGGTATCATTCTGCACCAATTGTAAGAGGGATGTGTCCCTTTACAAAAAGATAGTGTACAAGTCCAACGCACTTTACAATGACGGTCTCGAAAGAGCAAATGTCAGGGATCTGTCCGGTGCGGTAAAAAGCCTTAAGCAGAGTCTTTCCCTTTACAAATACAATATGGACGCACGCAATCTGCTGGGTCTTGTCTATTATGAAATGGGCGAGATAGCGGATGCCTCCATCCAGTGGGTCATCAGCTCCAACTTTATGGACGAAGGCAATATGGCCAGCGAGTATATCCGCATGATCCAGGAGGACCAGGCGGGTTTTGAGGAACTCAGAAAATCCATCGGCGATTACAACGGCGCCCTCAAGCTCTGCCAGCAGGGAAATCTTGATCTTGCCAAGATCAGGCTCGGTAACTGCGTTGCAAAAAATCCCAGACATATCAGGGCTCATCAGCTTCTTGCACTGATCTACATTAAGCTGTCCCAGTTTGATAAGGCGGAGAGGGAACTGTCAAAATGTCTGTCCATCGACAAGACCAACACCTTAAGCCTTAAGTATATGGAATTTATCCAGAATACCATGGATCCCGATGACAGCGACAGAAAGAGTCCTTTTAAGAGCGAGGACGAAACCATCAGATATGTGGACGGAAACGAGCTTATCATCCAGCCTTCGAAGGTAGTTGACCAGAGAAGCGGAAGCTTCGGTACCGTTTTCAATATACTCATAGGCCTTGTTCTGGGCCTTGCGGTCATGTATTTTCTGGTGCTTCCCACCAAGATCAATCAGGTCCGTAATGAGGTAAAGGAAAATATCGAAACCCTCCAGGCCAATCTGGACAAGAAAAACGCCGATTATGACGCACTCCAGAGAGACCTTGATGAGATGAACTCAACAAGAGTCGGACTGGAAGAAGAACTTGGAGAGTTCACGGGAGAAGCGGGAACTTTGGCCGATATGGACAAGGTCCTTGAGATCGCCGACATGTACATCGCAGGCGAGGACCATTCCGTAATAGGCGAAGAGCTCTTTAACTTAAGCCGTGAAGTGGATAAGGAAAAAATGTCCGAGAACGCCCGTAAGCTTTATGACCAGCTGCTTTCAAGCGTCAGCTCCGAACTTGCGGAAGGTGTTACCGGCGATGCATACAGCGCATACTATGCCGGTGATTTTGAAAAGAGCTCACTCCTTTTTGAAAAAGCATATTTCTTTAACAACGATAATACAGATTCCATTTATTTTGCCGCAGTTTCCTACGAGAATTCGGGAGACAAGGATAAGGCAAAGGATATCTACCAGTATATCGTTGACAATTTCCCCGATACATACATCGCTTCAATGAGTACCCAGGCATTGAACCAGCTTAACGGAGAAAACGGATGAATTTAAAAGATTACGATGATTACGAGATATATGAAGACGAAGATGTAAAGGATTATGACGAAGAGGAATACGAAAGAGATTCCTATTCATCAGGCCGGAAGTCCCAAAAGAACCGCCGTAAAAAAGGCGGTGGCGGATTTACCGCCATGATCTTTGTCATCGTTCTTCTTACAATAGCCGTTATCGGTGCGGTGGTTGCAGCTGTTTACCTGCTTTTCTTTACCAATTTCGATCAGAATGCACAGACAGGTGACAAACCCATCTACACCCAGGCACAGTTTGATGAAGAACTCCAGGCCGTAAGACTTGCCGCAGACCAGAGAGTAAGTGAAGCCTATGATAACGGCGTTGAAGAGGGCAGGAGAACAACTCTTACCACCCTTATGGAAAACCTTGTTGCCACAGGCTCCACCCTTTCGAGCCTCAGACCTTTCTATCCGGACAAGGTCATAGTTGTAAGCCAGGGAACTTTCCATTTCGTTGACATTAACAAAGAGCTTAAGCTTTCCGATATCGATCCTGCAAATCTTAGGACAAACGATGACGGAGTCATGGAATATATGGTTGACGGAGAAGTCATGTCCCATAAGGGAATCGACGTATCCTCCTTCCAGGGAGATATTGACTGGGATCTTGTAAGGGCCGACGGAGTTGAATTTGCCATCATCAGAACAGCCTTCAGAGGCTACGGAACCGGAAAGTTCGTGGATGATGAGAAGTTCGAGCAAAATATCGTGGGAGCCGCAAATGCCGGAATCCATGTGGGCGCATATGTATTTTCTCAGGCCATAACCGAAGAGGAAGTCATCGAGGAAGCACAGACCACCATAGAAAAGCTTTCGCCTTACACAACCTCATGCCCCATCGTGATAGACGTTGAGTTTACAGGGGATGGCGGCAGAATGGACAAGCTCACACCTTCGGAAAGGACGGACCTGATCCTCAAATTCTGTGAGGTGGTGGAAAATGCAGGCTACAAGCCCTATGTTTACTACAATACCGAAATGAGCATACTTTACGTGGATCTTCCCCGCTTAGAGAGCATCCCCAAGTGGTATGCGTCCTACTCAAGCGATTTCTTCTATCCCTACGACATTGATATACTCCAGTATTCGGCAACCGGAAGAGTTGCGGGAATACGCGGCGATGTCGACATGGATATTTGTTTCAGACAGTTCTGGACGGATTAAAAAAGGAGTAAAAAATGTTAAATCAGGTATCCGTTTACGCGGAAAACAAAAAAGGAACCATGGAACACATAACCTCAGCTCTTGCTGAGGGAAACATCAACATTCTCGGATCCGTAACCAACGACAGTGCCGAGTTCGGTATCATCAGAATGGTCACAACAGAGCCCGAGAAGGCAGCACAGGTCCTTGAAAAAGAAGGATATTACTGCAGACTCACTCCCGTACTTGCCGTTGAAGTTACCGATGAAGTCGGAAACTTAAACAAACTCTTAAAGGC
>ONTX01000365.1 GCA_900320825.1 uncultured Lachnospiraceae bacterium
ATCGCATCCTTTCTGACTTTGTCATGATCCTTCATTGCCTGCATCATGTCTTTCTGTAATGTTGTAAACTGCATTTTATTTTCCTCCCGTTTTACACAATTCTATATCAGCTTTTGACAGGCTTCCAAAATACAGCCCGGATGCTCAGGACCTTGTGGGAGCACCCATCTGTTTCAGCTCTTTTTTACGCTTATACATCATCTCATCAGCTCTTTCAAAAACATCGTGCACCTGCTGATCTTCGGGAGTCAGAGTTGAATAACCGATGGAAACAACAACTTCCTTCTTCACAATGTTCTCTTCTATCACACGGTTAATCTGGGTAATGACTTCATCCATGGTGTCATAACCCTTCTCCTGAAGAATGACCACGAATTCATCTCCGCCTATCCTGTAGACCGCACCGTGGGTGAAATGCTCACAAATAAGGGAACTTGCATCCTTAATTAGCTTATCGCCTGCGGCATGGCCCTGGGTATCGTTTACGAGCTTAAGCCCGTTGATATCACACACAACCACGGCAAGCTTATCTAATTCATTTTCCCTGATCCTGTGATTTAAGTGATGTTCCATTTCGGAATATGCATGCTTGTTCCTTACACCCGTCATGGAATCGGTATTGGCCATATTGCGGAAGTTCTTGGAATTTTCCTTTTCTTCTTCAAGATCCTTATTGAAGATAACTCTCATCATCAGGAAAAGAACGAGGAAAAATATAGCGGAAACGATAAGTATGGATGTGATCTGTCTTTTGCTGTGCAAAAGGCTTTCTTCGCTGATATCCCGGATCCTTTCCTGAATAACACTGTCGCGGATAAGAACAACCATCATCCATTCCGTACCATCGATGGGAACATAGCTCAAAGTGGACTCTGCACCATTTGCAGTAAAGGTTATGCTTCCTTTTACCGCATTCAGGAAGTGATCCTTGTTTTCGTTAAGTGTATCTTCAGGAACAACATTCCCGATGACATGAAAAAGATTATGCGTTGAAATATAAGGCCCTAATTCAGTGCCTGTGAGATTTTCTCCGTTTATGCTGTAAATACCGAAATAGGTTCTTCCGTCATCATCAAATGCCAGCAGATCGACTATCTCTTTGATATCGATCTGAACAAAGCTTGCCTTATACTGTTTGCCGCCTATACGGAGATTGGGTGTGGGAGCAGCAAGACACAGCTGTTTTGTAGATCCGTATAAAAGAACGGTACTGACGCTTCTCTGATCCATATTCCCGTCGGAAAGAAAAGGATGACGGCTTCCTCCGGTGTAAGTGGTGTACTGTGTATGAACTATATTATCATCATCGACAAGGGCAAAACGGTCAAGTGACAAGAGGTATTTAATGCTTCCTATAGTATCACGGAGTTCATCTTCCGAATCGATCCCATGGTCACCGACATAAGCAACCGCTTTTTCCATGTGATCAAAATTGCTGTTTATCAGGTTAGTGATGGTTTTAGACCGGCGGTCAGCCATGGCTTCAAGGTAGAATGAACTCACCTCATAAACGGCTTCATTTGTAGCCATGGTGGTCTGCCTTGAAGAAATGACGGCATTGACTATGATCATGCCCATGAGAACGATTCCGCCGATGATAGCTGTAAGTATTAATGTTTTCTTCGTGATCTGTTTTTTCATCAATCATCACCATAGAGCAGCTCAAGCATTATGGCTGCATCTTCCTGATAAATAACTGTTGTGGACTCATCAGTCTTTTCTTCAAACAGTTCTCCCGGCTTATTGCCGTCCGCGATCTTCACGGCTGTCTGTATGGTATTAAAACCGATGGAATAACAGTCCTGAACTCCCAGACAGTATATGACTCCGTCCTGAAGATAGTGCAACGCCTCCTGGTCATGGTCCATACCCACTATGACAGTATCGCTGCCTTTTTCCGTTACAGCTCTGGCGGCTCCGACAGGGTTACTCATATTGCAGCAGATGATCCCGTCGAGATCAGGATTGTCCTCAAGTATCTTCATTGTAAGGTCATATGCAATATCAACGGAATCATTATCATATTCTACGGCAACAATTTCCATATCAGGATATTTTGCGATGGTATCTTTTGCTCCTCTTGCCCTGTCTTCATGACATGGAGCTCCGACACTTCCCACCAAAATGGCCACTTTTCCTTTGTACTCAAGTTTTTTGCATAAGCTTTCCGTCAGGTCCGCACCGTCTTCATAGTTATGTGTGTTACCGACATAAGCTATCCTCTTGCATCCCGGAGCAGCATCCGAACTTGAAAAAGTCATCACTTTAATTCCGGAATCTATCATCTCATCAAGGACGGGAGAGATCACAGCCTCATCCGCAACATCGACTCCTATAACATCAAAATCTCTCCTGCCGGCTTCGCGAAGTCTCTTTGTCTGATCTTCTGCAGATGCCGAATCGGGAGCCATGTATTCATAGGTGATCTTTACACCTCTGTCAAGATACTGTCTCTGTGCATCTTCCATGCCAAGAGCCACAGCATCCCACCAAGGGTGGACTATCTTATAAGTAAAATAAAAATTATAATGATCCTTTTGGGGAACATATGAATCAAGCTCATGATCAAAATCAACGGCACTGCTTACTTCAGGAACAGATGAAGCTGCCGCGTCACCATAATCTTCCTGAACGGAAGGATCCGCAAATTCTCCCATCCTGCCTCCCGAAGAAGCATAAGAACAGGAAGACAAAACAAGGGTCATTGCAAGCGATACAGGCAATATGCAGTTTTTTCCAAAAAAACTTCGCATTATCAAAACCTCCGAATCATAAAAAGATCAAATCGCGGTTTTCAGTATTTATCAGGCATCAATGCTTTACGGCAAAACAGTCGGTTCCGGTCTTTACACCGGCCAGAAAATCATCTATCAAAAGCGGCTTGGAATAATAATATCCCTGGAAGCTGTTTACTCCGTAGTTTTTAATGATCTCCTTCATTCCGGATGTCTCGATTCCCTC
>ONTX01000225.1 GCA_900320825.1 uncultured Lachnospiraceae bacterium
ACACTCATCCTCTTGATGTATCCGAGTCTTGTCATGGCAATGACAGTATTTTCATGAGGGATCATCTCCTCATCGGAAATATCGAATACGTCGTTGCTGAAATGTGTATGTCTCTCATCACCGTATTTGTCTCTTGTTTCGGTTATCTCTTTTTTGATGACACCGAGCAGAAGTTTTTCATCAGCAAGGATTGCACGAAGCTCTTCTATCTTTGCCAGCAATTCGTTATGTTCTGCAAGGAGTTTATCTCTCTCGAGTCCGGTAAGAGCTCTGAGTCTCATATCAACGATAGCCTGAGCCTGAACATCATCAAGCTCAAATCTTGCCATGAGTTTTTCTTTTGCTTCAGCGGGTGTTGCGCTTCCTCTTATGATGCTGATAACTTCATCGATAAAATCAAGAGCTTTTAAAAGACCCTGGAGAATATGATCTCTTTCTTCTGCTTTTCCGAGATCATATTTGGTACGTCTTGTTACAACATCTTCCTGATGCTTAAGATATTCATTAAGGACCTCAAGAAGATTCAGCACCTTGGGCTCGTTATTAACAAGCGCAAGCATGATAACTCCAAAGGTATCCTGAAGCTGTGTGTGCTTATAGAGCTGGTTTAAGATGACGTTTGCATTTGCATCTCTTCTGAGTTCGATGACAACTCTGACACCTTCTCTGTTACTTTCATCTCTGATGTCAGTGATACCGTCAATCTTTTTAAGTTTTACAAGCTCGGCAATCTTGATCTGGAGATTTGCCTTGTTGACCATGTAAGGAAGTTCGGTAACGATGATCTGTGATTTACCGTTTGATAACTGTTCAATCTCGGTAACGGCTCGTACTCTTATCTTTCCGCGTCCTGTTCTGTACGCTTCCTCAACGCCACGGTGTCCGAGTATGAGTCCTCCGGTAGGAAAATCGGGGCCCTGGATGATCTCCATGATATCCTCAATGGTAGTCTCTTTTCCTTCGATGCGGTCATCAATTATCTTTACGACACCGTCTATGGATTCCCTGAGATTATGGGGAGGAATATTGGTTGCCATTCCTACCGCGATACCTGTAGCACCGTTAACAAGCAGGTTGGGATAACGGCTGGGAAGTACTGTGGGTTCATTTTCCGTTCCGTCAAAGTTCGGAATGAAGTCTACCGTGTTTTTATTGATATCGGCAAGAAGTTCCATTGAGATCTTGGAAAGTCTCGCCTCGGTGTATCTCATTGCTGCGGCTCCGTCTCCGTCCATGGAACCGAAGTTACCGTGACCGTCTACAAGAGGATATCTCATTGACCAGGGCTGAGCCATGAATACAAGGGAGCCGTAAATGGAGCTGTCACCGTGAGGGTGATACTTACCCATTGTATCTCCGACTATACGTGCACTCTTTCTGTGAGGCTTGTCGGGTCCGTTGTTGAGTTCTACCATTGAGTAGAGAACTCTTCTCTGAACAGGCTTGAGTCCGTCTCTTACATCGGGAAGTGCGCGGGCTGCAATAACGCTCATCGCATAATCGATGTAGAAGGTCTCCATTTTTTCTTTGAGATCTACTTCCTGTACTTTGTCAAAAATTGTATCTTCCATAATTCCCTTTCAAGTCTTATTCCGCTTACTTTTTTTGAAGTAATCAGATGTCAAGATTCTGGACGAACTTTGCATTTTCTTCGATGAATTCTCTTCTGGGCTCAACCTTGTCTCCCATAAGAGTGGTGAATGTCAGATCGATCTCACTGGTCATTTCCTCATCATATCCGACTCTTAAAAGAATTCTTCTTTCGGGATCCATAGTGGTTTCCCAAAGCTGTTCGGCATCCATCTCTCCGAGACCTTTGTATCTCTGGATCTTGTTGCTCTGGTCTCTTCCGACTTCATCAAGTATGGCATTAAGTTCATCATCGGAATATGCATACCATTCTTTTTTATTCTTCTCCAGCTTATACAAAGGCGGTTTTGCAAGATAAACATGGCCTGTCTTTATCAGTTCGGGCATGAATCTGTAGATGAACGTAAGCATAAGAGTTGCAATATGTGCACCGTCAACATCGGCATCGGTCATAATGATTATCTTGTCATAACGAAGCTTTGAAATATCAAAGTCATCATGGATACCGGTTCCGAATGCGGTGATCATTGCTTTTATCTCTGCATTTGCATATATCTTGTCGAGTCTTGCTTTCTCAACGTTTAAGATCTTACCTCTCAAAGGAAGGATAGCCTGGGTAGCCCTGTTACGTGCTTCCTTGGCACTTCCGCCCGCGGAATCTCCCTCAACGATATAGATCTCGCAATGTGAAGGATCTTTGTCCGAACAGTCTGCAAGCTTTCCGGGAAGAGCCATTCCTTCAAGTGCGGTTTTTCTTCTTGTAAGATCCCTTGCTTTTCTTGCAGCTTCCCTTGCACGCTGTGCAAGTATGGATTTATCGCAGATAGCCTTTCCTACATCCGGATTCTGCTCAAGATAAATGGTAAGCTTTTCACTTACGATATTATCAACAGCTCCTCTTGCTTCGGAATTTCCAAGCTTCTGCTTTGTCTGTCCTTCAAACTGGGGATCTGCGATCTTGACACTTACGATTGCAGTAAGACCCTCTCTGATGTCTTCACCCGAAAGATTGGGCTCGGAATCTTTGAGCATCTTTTTGTTTCTTGCATAATCATTGAATGTCTTGGTGATGGCATTTCTGAATCCCTGAAGATGTGTTCCTCCTTCAGGTGTATTGATATTATTGACAAATGCAAAGACCGATTCGTTGTATGAATCGTTATGCTGGAATGCTACCTCAACATAGACACCGTTCTTTTCTCCCTCGAAATAAAGGATATCCTCATAAATGGGAGTCTTACTCTTGTTAAGGTGCTGTACATATTCTTTTATACCGCCTTCATAGTAGAACTCAAGTACTTTTCCGGCAGTACTCTTTTTCTGTGAGTCTTTTTCAGCAGAATCTTTTTTGACAGTGGTGTCAAAATTAGAATTCTCTCCTCTTTCCTCAGCATCCTTCTTAGCCCTTCCGAGAAGTTCATTGATCTGGGCTTCTTCGTCTTCCTTGCCTTCAGCTGCTTCCTTGGCTTCCTCTATCTGACTGTCAGTGATTATTGCAGCTGCCGCTTCGGCAGATCTGTCATCCTTAAGAACTATCCTGAGTCCTTTGGTAAGAAATGCCATTTCACGAAGTCTTAATTTCAGGATGTTAAAATCATAAATGGTTGTTTCGGTGAATATCTCTTTATCGGGAAGGAAAGTAACCGTTGTACCTGTCTCTTCTGCGGGACAATCAGCAATAACGTGGAGTTTCTCCACTACTTTTCCTCTTGAAAATTTTTGCCTGTAGACATGTCCTTCCTGTCTGATATCGGCAACAAGCCATTCTGAAAGAGCGTTAACAACAGAAGCACCTACTCCGTGAAGTCCGCCGGATACTTTATATCCTCCACCGCCGAATTTTCCTCCTGCATGAAGTATTGTAAATACTACTTCCGCAGCGGGAAGTCCGGATTTGTGGTTAAGACCTACGGGAATACCTCTTCCGTTATCCTTGACTGTTACGGAATTATCCTCGTTGATCGTTACTTCAATCTTTGTACAATATCCTGCAAGTGCTTCATCAACCGAGTTATCTACTATCTCATACACAAGATGATGAAGTCCTCTGCTGGCAGTTGTTCCGATATACATTCCGGGACGTTTTCTTACTGCCTCAAGTCCTTCAAGGATCTGAATCTGGTCTCCGCCGTATTCCTGTGTTACTTTGGTATTTTCCAAACTTCCTTCCATGTTGCCTCTTTCTTGTTACTTTTATTAAGACATCTGCTTTACCGATCCGTTTTCAACATAAAACACTCTGTTCATGACAAATCTGTCATTAACAAAGTCATCGATTCCGGTACATGTTATGAATGTCTGTATATCACCTATGCAGTCAAGCAGATACTGCTGTCTTTTTCTGTCCAGTTCCGAAAGAACATCATCCAGCAAAAGAACCGGATTTTCTCCGGAAATTTTTTTCATCATATTTATCTCTGATAACTTCAGTGATAATGCTGCAGTTCTTTGCTGACCCTGGGATCCGAATTTCCTGATATCTATATCACCTGTCACAAAAGAAAAATCATCTCTGTGAGGACCGAAATTCGTCATTTTCGTTTTCATGTCTCTTGAACGTGAATTTTTAATGCATTCTTCAAATTCACTTTCCGAAACACTGGGTTCATAAATGATACTTATATCTTCACGTCCGCCTGAGAGTTTAGAGTGGACATCTTTTATCTGTTCTTCCAGTTCTTCCCTGAATTTTCTTCTTCTCTCAATGACTTTGATACCGTATGAAACCAGCTGGTCATCCCATATACTCAGGGATTCTTCCAGTCCTCTGTCAAAATAAATATCTTTAAGGACCTGATTTCTTCTGTTAAGAACCTTGTTATAATTACTGAGATTATAGAGATAGAAACTGTCCAGCTGACAAAGTTCCATATCTATAAATCTTCTTCTGTAGGTGGGTCCGTTTTTTATGATATTAAGATCTTCCGGTGAAAAAAATACTACTTTGCATAAACCGATAAGATCTGCTGCCTTTTTTATCCTGTTTCCGTCAATTGCAATTCCTTTTGTCTTGGAATTTCTGAGATGCATGTCTATCCTTGTGGGAATGTCATCATTTGACAGAACGGTTCTTATATGTGCCTCTTCTTTCCCAAATTTTATGATCTCATTATCCCTGCTTCCCTTATGGGATTTTGTGGTAGCTGATAAATAGATCGATTCAAGAATATTCGTTTTACCCTGGGCATTATCTCCGTAAAAGATATTTGTGCCCTTGTCAAACTCAAGGCTCAGGTGATCATAATTTCGATAATCGGTAATTTCTAATGATTTTATTATCACCTTTACAAATCCTTTTTCCTTACGGTCAGTTTGTTACCTTTGTATTCTATGACATCTCCTTCTTTGATCTTGCGTCCTCTCTGGATTTCAACTGAATCATTTACTTTAACAAGACCGTTTACGATATCATATTTTGCATCGGCTCCGTTTGAACAAAGTCCCGCTGCTTTAAGAAGCTGACCAAGTTTTATAAAATCATCTTTTATAAAAAATTCGTTCATACATCACACCGCATTTATTGTTACGGGCAGTATCACATATACATATGACATGTCTTCATTTTTTATAAAACAGGGTGCTTTTGAATTTACAAAATCAAGTTCTATCTCTTCGTCATCGATTACATTGAGAACATCAATAACAAATCTGGGATTAAAACCTATAACCATATCTTTTCCGGATTTCGATGCAGGTACATTTTCATTCATGTTTCCATTTGCGGAATTGATCCTGATTGAAATACTGTCATCCTTTATATCCAGGATAATTGGTTTTTTATCTCCTTCCCTGACATAGATAGTAGATCTGTCAAGGCATTCGTTAAGTCTCTTTTTATTTATCTTAACTTTTGTCTCATAATCGCCTACAAGCATTTTATTTACATCAAAGAAATTTCCTTCGATTATTCTTGAAACAACACGTGTCTGTGAATATTCAAAGCTTATATGATTGGGATTAAAAATAATATTTACATCATCTTCAGCTCCGCCGTTTATTATCTTTGCAAGCTCTTTTAATGTTTTTCCGGGAATAATGACTTTTTTGTAGGGATAACTCTCTTTAAGATTCATGGTGCACATGGAAATACGATGACCATCAAGGCTGCACATTTTAACGGTATCATCCTTTATCTCCATGAGTTCTCCCCTCATGGTCTGCTGTCCGGGAGTATCCTCACTTATATCTGCTATTGAAAAGCTGGTTTTTCTGATAAGATCCCTGAGTGAAAGCTGACTTATTACAATACTCTCGTTATTTTCAAGCTCGGGAATATAAGGAAATTCATCATCTGGTCTTCCTGAAACGGAATGCACAACCTGTTCACATTTTATCTGGGCAACGTAATTCTCATCTGTTTCAATCTCAATATCCGATGCAGAATCCGGCATTTTCCTTATGATCTCCGAAAAATGCTTTGCATCAAGAGCAATAACACCCGGACTTTCGATAGTTCCGTCTATTACGGTTTCTATTCCAAGATCCAGGTTATTAACAGTAAGTGTGATCTTTCCTCCGTTGGTGTTGATAAGAATGCATTCCATGATAGACATGGTGCTTTTTGAAGGAAGAGCTTTTAATACGATCTGAATACCGTTTAAAAGAGATGATTTTGATGAGGAAATCTTCATTGTGAAAAACTCCTTTTGCTTTATTGCGCGCCTTTAATGTTATATATAAAAAGATAGATAGTATAAGTAATTAATAGGGTGTGTGACCTTGGTGCATAACCTATTCCATTATACTATTTTTCGGGGAAAAATGAAATGAATAACTATGTGAAATAGTTTTGGTTATTTAATTATTTTTAAACATAAATCACATTAAGATCCATTATGTAAATCAGGTTTTTAATTACCCAAAAGGATACTTTTTATTCTATCCACTTTTTCCTTAGTGTTTTTTCCACTTTTATTTGATTTAATATCAGCTTCTATTTTTTTACATCCGCTGATAACGGTTGTATGATCGCTTCTTTTAAGATTATCTGCTATCTGCTGGTAGGTTATTCCAAGCATGTCATAGGAAAGATACATTATTATATGTCTTGGATATACAATGTCTGCATTTCTTTTATTTGACATGATTGCTTCTTTGCTTGCCCCGCATTCCTGGCATACAACATCAACGATCCTGTCGAAATTGATCTTTCCGGATTCTTCGGTAGATATATAATCTTTAAGAGCTTCTTTTGCAAAGTCCATATCGGGCTCTATATTATTGTAGAGTTTTGAAAAAGCTATTATCTTGTTGAGAGCTCCTTCAAGTTCTCTTATGTTGGATTTAATATTAGAAGCAATATAATCAATTATTTCTTCGCTGATCTTAATATTATGCTTTTCAGCGTCATTTCTGAGGATTGCGGATCTTGTTTCATAGTCCGGAGGAGTGATATCAACGGTCATTCCCCAGGCAAATCTTGAGATATATCTCTCATCAAGGTTTTTAAATTCCTTGAAATTTCTTTCTGATGACAGTATTATCTGTTTTCCGGCATCATGAAGGGTATTGAATGTATGGAAAAATTCTTCCTGTGTTGCTTCTTTTCCTATAATAAACTGGATATCATCAATCATCAGGACATCAACTGTTCTGTATTTTTCACGTAATTTGCTCATGGAATCAGCTGATTTTCCGCTTCTTAAGGATTCAATAACGTCATTTGTAAATTGCTCACTGGTAACGTAAATAACTTTTTTTGTGGGATCCTTCTTTAATATAAAGTGACCTATTGATTGCATAAGATGGGTTTTACCCAGTCCGGATCCTCCGTAAATATAGAGGGGATTCCAGGTTTTTCCGGGATCTTCGGCAACCGCAACGGAAACCTGATGGGCCATTTTATTGTTATTACCTACAACAAATGATTCAAATGTATATTCCGGATTTAAGGTATCGTTATCTACCTTAACATCCTGATTATCAAATGTAGGAACAGAATTATTTTTTAATATGAATTTTACGTTTATGATCTTTCCAAGCTCTTCTCCGATAATGGTTTCAAAATAGAGCTTGAATTTTTTATCAAGATATCCCAGAGCTCTTTCATCTTCTTTTTCCGAAGCAATATATACTGTATCTCCCTGAATTTCCCTGAATTCAAGGTTTTCGAACCAGAGGTGATATGTTATATCTGATACATTTGCCTCTCTCTGGATCTTTTTCTTTATTTCTTCCCAGTATTCTTCATTGGTGAAAATTTCTTCGTTCATTTAGATGGCTCCTTATTTTTGATACAACCGCATTAATAAGGCTTTTTTTACAAAAAAAGGCTTAAAAAGGCGACTGCAGTACATTTTAATATGATATAAAATATTATTCAAATCGAGTTATTCCCAAATATGCGTTTCAGGGTTTTTCACATTTGTGGATAACTTATTATTTACTGTATAAATAGTCAATTTTAATTATGATCTGGGTTTTAAAGTGGATATATTTATAAATTATTTTTTATAATTTTCTGCCTTAATTTACTGGGTATTTTATGTTTTATCCGGTAAATTGGTTAATAAATTAACATATATATCCACAAATTACTCACTTTATGGGGATAAAATTTTATATGATATTTATAGTGGATAACTCGGTGGATAAGAAAATTTTTTGTTTATAAATATGATAAATACAGTTATTTTTTGCTTGACACGTCCATATTTATTATCTAAAATCAGTTTTGTGTCGTTTCTGAACAGTTATTACTTAAGATAAAGATGCGAAGAGATTTATAAAAGGAGGTGTTTCCTTATGAAGATGACATTTCAGCCTAAGAAAAAGTCTCATGCCAAGGTTCACGGTTTCAGAGCAAGAATGTC
>ONTX01000288.1 GCA_900320825.1 uncultured Lachnospiraceae bacterium
ATAAATCCTGCAGGTGTTACACCATACTCTTCCTTAACCCTTGAAGGATCAAAATCATCATATGTAGTCTTACCCTGCTTTGTCCTGGGTATCCTTACGGTTATGGATTCATCTGCTATCTGAAGCAGATCCCTGTCACCTGAAACAAGTATTACCTTCATCCCTGCAGATGCGCTTTTCTTTGCAAGGGTTCCGAGAATGTCGTCAGCTTCAAGGCCCTCTTTGGATACAGTCACCACCTTCATAGCTGAAAGCACATCCCTTAAAACCGGAACCTGTGCTTTCAGTTCTTCAGGCATGGGTTTCCTTGTTCCTTTATACTGTTCAAATATCTTGTGTCTGAAGGTTTTGGCATGTTCATCAAAAGCCACAACCACGTAATCAGGCTTTTCTTCATCAATAAGCTTGAAAAAGATATTCAGGAAACCGTAAACGGCTCCTGTATGAACACCCGAAGCATTAGTCAGATCGGGAACACCGTAAAAAGCCCTGTTTATGATACTGTGACCGTCAATCAGAACAAGTTTTTCAGCCAAAACAAAAACCTCAAAAATCTATTATAGGATTCATCCAAGATGCCATATCAGAAGAAGTCCAAGCAAAACACAGCCAAGGGTGATAAGGTATCTTTGGGAATCAAGGAAGATCCTGTGCCTTACTATAAGCTTGTCGTTACTGACAAGCCTTCTTTTAAGTTCATCCTCGAAATCAAAAGCACTGTCATCGTCATTATCCAGATGCCAGACACCGACGGTAACAAGAAACTGAATGGACAGTTCCTCCCGGCATTCACTGCAGGATTCATAGTGGGCCCTGAACTCTTCCATGGTCTTAAAATCCAGTTTTTTATCGATGAATGCAGGTATGTAACTTTCAAATTCCTTACAGTTCAAAGGACCTCCAAACGTCCGGACAGGTCATTTTTTCATGCTAAATATCTTCTCAAGGCACACCTGTCCAAACATAGTCTATTTTACTACAAAAACAGGAAAATTAACAGAAAAAATAGAAGCCAGGAATGCAGTATTTTCAAGGAATTCTAAAGAAAATCACCAAATTTGCATATACAGATAAAAAATAACGGTTTCCGGACGGAAACCGTTAAAAAATGCCGGTGGAGGGACTCGAACCCTCACGTAGTTGCCCACGGCAGATTTTGAGTCTGCTTCGTCTACCAATTTCGACACACCGACGTAAAAACTGCTTTATGGTTAAAAAGCAGCTTAGTCAATATAACATAAAGAACGGATTTAGGCAAATTCCATTTCTATCTCTATATCATTTCCGGTTACATGTACATGACCTATGCTTCCGAAAACTATGGGCATTGCCGGAGAAACATGTCCGAGATCCGCATCCAGAACTGCCGGAACTCCGAGTTTTTCTATATAAGGCAAAAATGCGTTTATATTATCAAGATTAAACATCTGCTGTCCGTTTTTAGATCTTCCGATGATAAATCCCCTGATAATACCCTTTTTGAACCATCCTGCCTGTTCAAAATGCCACATGGCACGTCTTATGGAAAAAACACCCAGATCGCATGCTTCCAGGCACCAGATGATACCGTCGGATGCATACTTTTCCAAAAAACCTGAAATATCCTCAAAAGGAGTACCCAGAAGAACCTCGATGCAGTCCATACATCCGCCGATCAGTCTTCCGCTGAAGCTTAATGAACCCTCAAATTCACCGGGAGCGGATAAAGTCTTTCCGTCATAAACGGATTTAAGGGACTTTTCAGTAACCTCCATAGGCTGAAGAGGGTCAGGTTCTGTGCCTTCAGGAAGAGGCTCTTCATCATAAGGATATTTTTCATGCAGATCATAGGAATGAACCCGATCAGTTTTTCCGCAAAGGATATCAAAAGCTGAAGTAATGCTGTCATGAAGAGTTCTTTCACCGAATGTTCCGGCACAGGGGCCATATACGGAAGCCACATCACAAAGGGTAAGCAAAGGGATATTTATGTTAGTAATATCAGAATACCCCATTATCCATTTGGGATCCGCCTTTTTTATGGCATCCAGATCCGTATGAGAAATGGTCTCACACATCAGTTCTCCGCCACCACAGGCAATAAGAACATCATTATCCCGTGAACAATACATATCCACAAGTTCTTTTCCGCACTTTTCCGGGGTGCTGCTGATGCCAACACCTTCAAGGCTCCTGGCATTGGGACCGGGAAGGACTTTATATCCCATTTCACCAAAACGCAAAAGCGCTGCATCAAAAAGAGAATAATAAGGCTCTATGCTGCATCCGAAAGAAGGTGCCGGAAAACCTATGGTTCCGCCTTTTTGTAAAAACCCGGGATATCTCATTTAGCCGCTTCCTTAAGCTTATCGTATACGGGGAACTCGTCAAATGTAGCAAAATAATCCATGGGAGTCTCGGCACGTCTGATCTTTTCAAAGCTTCCGTCAGCCTTAAGCAGAACTTCAGCAGACCTGAGCCTTCCGTTGTAGTTATAACCCATGGAATATCCGTGAGCACCTGCATCATGAATGAACAGATAATCTCCCATCTCAATCTCGGGAAGCATTCTGTCCTTGGCAAATTTATCGCAGTTTTCACAAAGAGAACCTGTAACATCATATTTATGGTCACAAGGAGCATTTTCTTTTCCGAGAACCGTAATATGATGATATGCTCCGTAGATAGCGGGTCTCATAAGGTTCGCTGCACATGCGTCAACTCCGATATACTCTTTATAGATATGTTTTTCGTGAATTGCTTTGGTAACTACCGCGCCGTAAGGAGCAAGCATGAATCTTCCCATTTCGGTATAGATGGAAACATTTCCCATTCCGGCTTTTACAAGAATATCTTCATATACTTTGCGGACATTCTCTCCTATTACCGCAATATTATTGGGTGTCTGTTCGGGGCTGTATGCGATACCGACACCGCCGGAAAGATTTATAAAAGCAATATCGACGCCCGTTTTATCACGAAGGGATACCGCAAGTTCGAAAAGCTCACCCGCAAGTTTTCCGTAATACTCATTTGTAACGGTATTGCTTGCAAGGAACGCATGAATACCGAAATGCTTTACACCTTTACTCTTAAGTATGGTGAATGCTTCGCAGATCTGATCCGGAGTCATTCCGTATTTTGCATCACCCGGATTATCCATGATACCGTTTGAAAGAGTAAATACTCCTCCGGGATTATATCTGCAGCTCATGGTCTCGGGAAGTTTTCCGCCACATGCTTTTTCGCAAAAATCTATATGGGTGATGTCATCGAGATTAATGATCGCTCCGATCTTATTAGCATACTCATATTCTTCAAAAGGAGTATCATTTGAAGAAAACATTATATGACTTCCGTCAAAATCAAGGGCTTTGGAGATCTGAAGCTCTGTGAG
>ONTX01000516.1 GCA_900320825.1 uncultured Lachnospiraceae bacterium
GATTGCTGATATAGCTGCGGCTGTTCCTATGAGTACAGGGCTTATGTTTCATTATTTTGAATCCAAGGAAGAACTGCTTCTGGAACTGGTTAAGATGGGAGCTGCATCTACAAAATCGGCAGAATGTCCTGAAGGGGTTCCGGCGGATATATTTCTTTCGGGTTTTCTGAAGCAGCTTTTCTCATTTGCAAAAGAACAGCCATGGGTATTCAATATGTTTGTACTTATGAGCAGGGCAAGGAGAAACGGCATGCCTGAAGAAGCGAGGAAGGTGGCACTTTCTGTTGACTCTATCGCATCGACGGCTGAACTGATACGAAAAGGGCAGGGGACAGGTGCTTTCCATGAGGGTGATGCAGAACTGATGTCCAGATGTTTCTGGGCGTCAGTACAGGGAATCATGGAGGAAATGTCCATGAATAAGGATATGCCGGCACCGGATGCAGATTGGATCGTCGCAATGCTGCGTTAGGGAGTCGGGCTGGAGTGCTGATCCGAATCCAGTGCCTGGTCTCGCAAGCGAGAATTGAAGTCATCGCAGGATGAATAAAAGATTATAGATTGACATGAGGGAAAATAATATGAAGGTGATCGCACATCGCGGCGGAGCAGGACTCGGTGGAGTCGAGAATACGATGGATGCCTTTGTGAATGCTATAAAACTTGGCGTTGACATGGTGGAATTTGATGTAAGAAGAACTAAGGATAATGCACTTATTGTCATACATGATTCGGAGATTGACGGAAGAAAAATTTCTGATATGACATTTGATGAGATTCAGGAAGTGGCCGGCAGGAAGGGCTTCGCGGTCCCTACATTTATTGATGTCATTAAACTCTGTCACGGCAAGGTATTCATGGATATCGAGATAAAGGAAACCGGGTATGAGAAAAGAGTGGTCAGAATACTACACAAATATCTTGACTATGACGAATACTCCGTAAAGTCATTTTATGATGTTACTCCATACAGAATCAAAATGCTGGACAATAAGATTACCGTAGGACTTCTGCTGGGAAGGGATGATGCGGATTTCAGAATGAGATATAACGAGATATTTCCTATGCGGAGACTTAGGGCATGCAGAGCGGACTTTGTATGCCCGTATCCGCTTTTAATGCTTTTCTCATTTACAAGAAGAATGAATTATTATGGATATCCTGTTTATGTATGGACCGTAAACAATGAACTGGTCATGAGATATTTCCTTAGTTTTACCAGGGTTGCGGGACTTATAACTGACAGACCGGACAGGCTGAAAGAACTTATATCAAAGAGTAAAAAAGGGGCAAGGCCTCATAGGTTCCCTGTGTGATTTTTTTGATAGGAGGTATTGGGGATGCACATTGATTTAAGCAGTATGCCAAAGCTGGGGTTTGGTCTTATGCGACTTCCTGAAAAGGATGGGGAGATTGATATCGAACATGTAAAGAAAATGGTCGATAAGTACATGCAGATGGGGATGAATTACTTTGATACAGCTTATGTTTATCATGGTGGAAAGTCCGAAGTTGCTGCAAGGGAAGCGCTGGTAAAAAGATATCCAAGGGACAGCTTTATGATAGCAACAAAGCTCCCGGCCTGGGAGATCAGGAAGGCTGAAGATGTTGACAGGATATTTGATGAGCAGTGTGAGAGAGCGGGAGTGGATTATTTTGATTTTTATCTGCTGCACTCTATCGAGGATGGTTCGAACTATGATAAATATGAACAGTATGACTGCTTCAGCTGGGGACTGAAAAAGAAGGAAGAAGGTAAAATCCGTCATCTTGGTTTTTCTTACCATGGAAGTCCAGAACTTCTTGTCGAGGTGCTTGACAAGCATCCGGAGACGGAATTTGTTCAGATACAGCTGAATTATCTGGATAGGACAAATCCGGTTGTCAGGTCCGAAGAATTATATAACATTTTAAATGAGAGAAATATACCTATCATTGTTATGGAACCCGTAAGAGGCGGAATGCTTGCAAATCTGGCTCCTGAACTTGAAGAAAAAATGAAGAATGTGAGACCGGATAAATCCATAGC
>ONTX01000174.1 GCA_900320825.1 uncultured Lachnospiraceae bacterium
AATTCCAGTGATGATGGGTCTTTGACAAATGGCAGTACATCGCTCTTTGCCTGTTGGTAATTGATGCTGTCGAATCGTTCGCAGAGAAGGCGTTTCACTTCATTTATGTTGAATGGATCTTCTTCTTTCCAAGTCTCAGATTGAACAAGGCGGGCTTTCAGATGTTCAATATTAAGGGTGGCTCCCTTGGCCATATAGAAGAGATAGTCATACAGGTCCCTACCTTTGACACGGTTTCTCCATGCACGGCAGATCACCGCGTGCACTTTCCCTGCAAATAACGATGGCAAATCATATAGCATTATCTCGTATGGGGAGGGAAGCAGCCTGTATTTCCGCTCGAAAGACGCATAAGAAGGAGGATTCGTATCCACCTCAAACTTTATTTTAATCAGTTCGTTTCCAGGAATGCTCTCGATTTCACGGTCTGGGTTGAAGAACATCAGCATATGTTCCTTTGTGTTCCCTTTGAGAAATGCCGATTGTATGTCGGATTCCTTTGTCTTCTCTCTTTCTGTTATCTTCACATCCAAACCGAATGATGAGATTTCCTCTCTGAGAGCAGGAAAGAATTCAGATAAATCAAAAGATTCGTCAGGTATAGTAAGAGAGAAGTCCAAGTCTTCGGAGAAACGGTCCAGACCGTAGAACACACGAAGCGCAGTTCCTCCATAGAAGGCGGCCTTCTTGAAGAATCCGGCATGGGACAGACCGCACAACACGATTTCCTGTAGGATTTCCTTGAGTGCGTTTTTTCTTTCTGATAGCCCGTTGACCTCGTTTTTTTCCAACATCTCCTGGATTGCATTTTTCATAAGTTACTCCTGATGTATCTGATAAGGTATTTAAGATTATTTGAGTGGTACCTGTCTCCAACCTGAAGGATGCTTTCCGCATCCAGATTCGCAAATTCATCTTCATTTATGCGCAGATCTTCAAACATCATCTTTCGGATGTCTTTTACACTGGTTACCGGAGGCATGGTATATAACTTGTCGCACAGTGCCTTTTCGGGTACTGCAATCCTATATTCATAACCGTGTTCTTTCCGGATTGTTATTCCAAATGAGAAGACTGCATCAGGAACATCGCGATACATATATCGGCCGAATCTGTTTGTGTAATTTTTAGTTCTTCTTTTTCTGAATGTTGCTGAAGTAAAGGCATAAACTGCTTCCGGGATGAGATTGTATAATGACAAGGCGTAATCGAAGGAAAGGTAAGAAGGCCCATAAATTGCTCCTGCCAGGCATTGACCTGGGACATCCGGGTCTGTCTCATAAAGGCCGCGGGTGAGCTGGAAGATCTTCTCTTCCTTTCGCATTCTCATTATCTTGCCAGCAGGATCGCCGAATTCATGCAGCTGATCTGTTAACATGGAAGCAGTCAAAATCATGATTTTCTCCTGTTAATTGTGTTATATGCAATTTTTTGGAGAAAATCAAGTGATATTTCTGTGTTCGACGAGTGAAAAAAAGGCAGCGGTTTGAATCGCTGCCCGTATATGCTTTTAATCAGAATTACTCATAGGAAACAAAGCAAATATATTCCGCTGTATCATCTGCATCACACTCTACTACAAGATAAATGGTTCTCTCTCCATCTGATCCGCTAATCGGAGATGGAGCGGTAAAAAACGCCTCGAAAGTTTTGTTAAATGTCTGAAGGCGGACACTGTCATATAAGTCAACTTTTGTTATATTCGATGGATATGTGTACGGTGGTTCATGTGTTTTGTAGAAGTCAAGCTCTTTCAGATTCACATCAGCAGCAACTGCAATACTGAAAAAGTTTTTTCCTGTCTTGAGAGTGACATTTTCCAGCGTAAATAGATAATCTTCCTCTCTATTCATTGCGGTTCCCTCATAATCTCCGCAAGTCAGGCAAAGACCGAATTCGTTATATGCGTGTCCGAGCTTCGGGATGGACTCGGTCTTTTTCTCCCCGCAGGAGCACTTGTATGTCCTGACACCTTCTTCGGTGCATGTCGGTTGCTTTGTGGTCTCGACATCACTCCAGCTGTGAACATGCTCGGGTGCAGGTTCATTCTTACAGGATGCAAGTGTGAATACTGTCAGTACTACAATCAGCAAAACAAAAAGCTTTCTCATGTCTTAACCT
>ONTX01000077.1 GCA_900320825.1 uncultured Lachnospiraceae bacterium
CAAATCGATGATGTGGATTGAGTTACGCTCCGTGAAGATGTACTCAGACATCTTAGGGTTCCAACGACGTGTCTGGTGACCGAAGTGAACACCTGCTTCAAGAAGCTGCTTCATTAAAATAACTGGCATAAATAAATCCTCCTGTTTTCTTCCGCATACATCAAGTAATATTCAGCTCAAAATGGCCACAGTCGGAATGTATGCGTGATTTTTATGCCCGAGTATTCTAACAAAAACAAAAATTCAATGCAAGTATGTCTTCGTTAAATCATATTAAAAGATGTGGAATATGAAAAAATCACTTTCTCTTATAGTGTTTTACAGTGAATTCCACGCCTTTTTCGCTCATTACGGGAGGTTCTTCCTCTTCAAGGATCCAATCAGGATCTTCATCAAGATTCGGGAACCAGCAATCAGCCTCGAATTCAGCCTTAATGCTTGTGATTATTGCCTTATCGCAAAGACCTATCAGGGAATTATAAAGAGATGCTCCGCCAATGAGATAGACCTCATCTGCCGTAAGTGACAGGAAATCCTCGAGTTCAGAAGCGGAATGAAGGATCATTGCACCCTCCTTCTCGTAATCAAAACTCCTGGACATGATAACATTTACCCTGTTGGGAAGAAGCCTCTGTCCGGGGAAAGTCTCAAGAGTCTTACGGCCATATACCACAGTATGACCTGCTGTATACTTCTTAAATACTCCCTTCTGGTCCTCAGGTAAGGAAATAAGGAGTTTTCCCTGGTTGCCGATTGCCCAATTCTTATCTACAGCTGAAATCGCGATCATGATAATCACCCCTCAAATAATTCAGTAAAATAGCCCGACTGTGATACCGGTTCACCGGCTTCCAGTAAATGCCTTGAATCAGCAAAAGTCTGTACTCTGAAGCTTGCCTGACCTGGAATCCTCTCTTCAGAGCCCAGAACCGTGATCGAAGTCGGTGCCATCATCATGCCCTGCCAGATTGAAGGAGCAGCAACGCCTATCAGATGGCCCAGGATCAAGGCAGTAACACCGAAATGGCAGAAGAATACGATATTGTCATCATTATGCTCTATAACATCGTAGAAATTTCTGTCGTTTCTTTTATAGCCATGCTTTTCGAGCAAAGCATCAAAACCTTCATATACTTCTTTCGCATGTTTTGCGATGTCACCGGATGCCATGATATCGGAATATGCCCACATATCCTTGTCATGAAGATCATCCCTGTAATTGAAATCCTTCGGATAGAAATCCCAGGCAATAGTCCACTGCTGTTCCTGTTCATCCCATATCCTGTAATAGAATTCCTTAAGCCAGTCACAGGTTATCGCTTCCCTGCCGGTCTTCTTAAGTGATACGGAACAAGTATCCTGAGCTCTTCCCAAGGGAGAACAGTAGATCTGCTTTATGTCCCACTTGGCAACACGTTCAGCGAGGATCTCCGCTTCGCGCCAGCCCTTTTCAGTCAAGGAATCCTTCTCGTAATCAGGATCCCCGTGTCTAATGAATATCAGTTTCATTCAGGCACCGCCGTTAAACAGCTACCGGAATGCCCTTGATCTTAGGGCCGGACTCGTAGCCTTCAAGTCTTATATTATCTGTGGTGAACTGATAGAAATCAGTTATACCTTCATCGAGAATGAGCTTCGGTGCAGGATACTTAGGCATCTCAATGAGTTCTTTTACGATATCGACATGTCTGTCATAGATATGAGCATCAGCGATCACATGAACGAACTCACCTACTTCAAGTCCTGAGCATCTTGCGAAAAGATGAACAAGCACAGCGTACTGGCATACGTTCCATGCATTTGCAACAAGCATATCGTTACTTCTCTGGTTAAGGATAGCGTTGAGCTTATTACCTGTAACGTTAAAAGTCATTGAATAAGCGCAGGGATAAAGATGCATCTCTGAAAGATCCTGATGCACATAGATATTTGTCATAATTCTTCTTGAAGAAGGATTGTTCTTAAGATCGTAAAGGACACGGTCGACCTGGTCGAACTCGCCTTCCTTATACTTATGCTTAACGCCTAACTGGTAGCCGTATGCCTTGCCGATAGAGCCAGTCTCATCAGCCCATGCATCCCAGATATGTGAATTAAGATCATTAACATTATTGGATTTCTTCTGCCAGATCCACAAGAGCTCATCAACTGCAGCTTTGAAATTGATCCAGCGCTGGGTAAACATAGGGAATTCCTCAGCAAGATCATAGCGGTTAACGATAGCAAAAGCCTTGTAAGTATAAGCAGGTGCACCGTCGTCTGCCCAGTGAGGTCTGACCTTGTCATTGATGGTGGAATAACCTGAGTTAAGGATGGTCTTAATGTTCTCGTCGAAAATATCATCTGCCCGGCTCATAGAATCAACCGCCTTTTTAAATTATTATTTGATTATACCATTACAGTGTCAGAAAAAAGGAATGACACAAAAACGTTTCTTGGACAAATTACAATTGATAGAGAACAAACATTTCATTCTCTAAAACAATTTTACCATTTGGCTGTTCGACAATATGATCGTCGCCAAAACAAATCTTATTTTTCAAATAGTAATCAGCTTCTGACAATTCGTGACCGTTAATATCATAACGGAAAGACAGATGACCGGTATTCAAATAAAGCATTCTTGGCTTTTCAAAACAGATTACACTATCCTCATCTGTATTGTTTTTGATATATGAATATACTTCTAGTGCATAAGGAGAAAAAACATCTTCGTCCTTTATCTTTCCCCAATTAATCAAGTTGTCATATGCATTCGAAACTCCAAACGAGCATGTAAAGATCATGACAAAAACAACTAAAATAACGATTGCTGGTTTATAAATATGAGTTATTGCTAAGTATACTTTTTTAACAAAAGAGTTTTCCTTACTATTAGTATATAAGCGCTTGAGTGCATATTTTATCAAATCTACAAGCACTTTAACCCCATAAGCAGCGTACATAAGCATAAAAGGAAGAATGTTATAAACATATCTGATTCCCTGTATATAAGGAAGATTTATGTTTACTATAATCGTGCCGATCATTAGTATTGAAAAATATATATTTTGCTTTTTAAAACCAGCTTTAATTATTCCTAAAATGAATAACACGTATATTATATTTCCTTCTCCTGCCAACAAATCAAAATACTCATATATCAGGAGAAGATAATATTTGAACATTTTTATTCTATCTACATTCACACTCAAATCACTTAAATTTGAAGTAGCTGGCATTAAAATGAATTTCTCCGATATTAGCACCAAAAGCACAAACAACAGATAGGGAAATAAATGTTCAAATATTGAAAACCTAAGTTTTTTATTCATTCTATAATCGTCAAACAGAATAATAATATGTTCTAAAAGTGCAAGAACACAAATAGTTACTCCACTCAAACGAGTTTCATAAGTCATCCATAAAACAAAGCCATAAATTATTCCAAGTCCCCAGACACGTCGGCCTCTAAGAGCCATTTCACAAATATTCTCCATCAAAAGAAAAGAAATAATGCAGAAAAAGACGAACGGGAGGTCCGAATAAAGCATATTCAATTCACTTTGCATATAGTAATTCATGCAAAAAGCTACCGAAATGAGAAAAGAAAAAAGAATTGGTAACCGTTTGCGGAATAGTAAAACCAGAGCACCTGCTAAAAGAGACAAAAATAAAAGATGTGGCAATTTATAAAAAATAACAGTATCAGCACTAAAGCCAACCATTTTATAAACTAAAGAAATAATAAGAGGATAACCCCAAACATATACAAGCGAACCGGAATCACTCGCTTCTTTAGGAAGATCAGTAGGATGATAAAAATAATTGATTTCAGCTTGATCTTGAAATTTTCCTTCTGCTATTGCGATACCCTCGTTAATATAAGCTGCAGAATCATCACCCCAATTAGAAATACCTTTAGTTAAACTGCAAGCACCAATAATCAAAAGAATTAGTACAGCAACACAAGAATATATAAGATCTTTTTTGGAATACAAAATCATATTTATCCTCACAATGAAACTCATCAGACACTTTGAGTATAACACTATAAAAAAGACTTTGATCAATATAGATCAAAGTCTTTTAAATGGTCGGAGTGACGGGACTTGAACCCACGACCTCTTGCTCCCTAAGCAAGCACTCTAGCCACCTGA
>ONTX01000200.1 GCA_900320825.1 uncultured Lachnospiraceae bacterium
AACAAAGAGATATTAGTGTGAGGAAGCGATAAAATGTCAGTGATAACAGTTAAAAATGCAGTCAAGAGATTCAAGAACAGCACCGTCATAGACGATGTTTCCCTGACATTATATGGTGGGAACATCTACGGATTCGTTGGTCGAAACGGCAGCGGAAAGACTATGCTGTTTCGGGCTATCTCGGGGCTTATCCACCTGACAAGCGGTACTATCGACATAGACGGCAAGGTGCTGCACAAGGACATTGACGCTCTGCCAAGTGTAGGTATAGCTATCGAAAATGCAGGGCTGTTCCCCGAGTTCTCGGGATACAAAAATCTGAAGTTATTGGCAAGTATAAAAAAGAAGATAGACAAAGACATAATTCGTGAGACTATCACCGCCGTGGGACTCGACCCCGACGATAAGCGGCCTATCAGAAAATACTCCCTTGGAATGCGACAGAGGATACTGATAGCACAGGCAATAATGGAGGAACCAGATGTTCTGCTGCTTGACGAGCCGACGAACGGGCTTGATGACAGCGGTGTTGACGAGATTAGAAAGCTGATCTCTGCACAGGCAGAGCGTGGGGCGATAGTCTGCGTTGCAAGCCACAACAAGGAGGATATCGCCTTGCTGAGTAACAAGATACTTCGTGTTGACAATGGCAGAGTCAGGGAGGAATAAGATGAAGGTTTTTCTTGCATTACAAGCGGTACTGATAGCCGTAACGATACTTCTCTGCCTTCATGCCAAGGGCTTGTCAAATAACGTCGGGATAACCGATATGGACACGATAGAAAAGATACATCAAAGCGATTGTGACTATATCGCCGTTATCCACGACACGGAGGAGCTTTACGACTGTTTCTCTCAGTTTGACAGCGAAAACGCTGACTATGGCACCCAGACCTACGGCACCGCTATTTTTGTCGGAACACCCCGGGACAGCTTTTCATTTTCAAAGGGCAGCACCTTCTGTACCCTTGATGTGGACAAGGTCATAAAAGGAACGATCACGACAGACAGTATTGATGTGGAGATCAAAGGCGGCTTTCATTATGAGACAGAAGCGGAATACAAGGAGCGCCTGATGGACGCCGAGGATATGGAGCTCGACACACCTGCCGAACGGCTCTTCACTCTTGACCTTGGCGGCATGAACTTCATGGTGCCGGGGAAGAAATATCTTATCATATCACAGACCCTTGACATCGGCGGAGAGACGTTCTACAGGATAAACGGCTATCAGGTGAGCTGGCTGTGTCTGGAGGAGACTGAGAGTAGAATAATGAAGGAAGAATTTATTTATTCGGATTGCTACAACAATGAGATTTTTTCGCCAGAGCATAGTATTATCGAGTCATTTTATATGAAAAAGTATGATATACTTAAATCCTATAATATTTTGATTTAGGATGTTTAAGGAGTATTATAATGATTTTTAATACTATCGCGGAATATGCTATATGATTTAACGTTGTGGGAACGGTGCGATAAATATCTACATTTATCATACTTTTAAGACATATGAATTGATTTTAATTTTGTTTTATGATATAATTGAATAAAACGATATATCTCTAATTGTAAAGGTGTAATAATTATGTACAGTGTTTCTGATTTTATTTGTGGCTTATCTAATTGTTTTGGAAAAATGTATGAGATCCTTAGGGATGATGAATATATTTTTATAAAACGTAATGGTCTTTCTTCTGATAGTATTATAGGAAAAGTATGTATTCAAGAAATTGAAGAAATAATTAATACTTTCTCTGAAGAAGATAGTTTTAATGATAATTATTTGTATAATAGAACTCATCTTGAAGTGGCTGTAAAAAACCATGAAAACTATAGGATTCCTTTCATAAGATTTCTTGATAAAGATCAATTTCGAATTGAGGAATATGGATACTCGTTTTCGATTTCCACTGCATCATCAAATTATCTTTTTGCTTTAATAAGTAACTATTTTAAGGAAAACTCTGATGTAGATATTCCATACATATCTAGATTATATCACAACGAAGCTATTAATTCATTTGACGATCTGACTAAGGCTTTTCGTATCTTAACAGTAAATATTAATTCTCCAGTAGATTATTCATTCTCTGAGTACAAAAAAATACTAAGTTCCTACTTATTTAATATTTCGTATAATAACAACTATGTTTTTTCAGTTAGAAATTTCAAGGATGAAAGAAGCCATTATATTGATAGGATAAAGCGGAAAGGTCAGCTCTTTCCTTATAGATCTTATAATCCAGAATTAATAAGGTATTATTACCAAGGTGTTTCTTCTGATATGCCATTCACACAGTACTTAGCATTTTATCACATTCTTGAGTTCTTTTTTCAAACTGTGTCAGAGCAAGTTGCTTTTGAAGCTATAGAAGAATTTATAACACGACCCTCATTCTCTCCTCATCATAAAGGAGATATAAAAAATTTTTATAAAAAGATAAAAGCAATTATGAAAGAACAAAAAGATGATGGAGTATGGAATGAAAGAAATAGTTTACTTTTGTGCCTAAAAAAATATGTTCCAGACTTAGAGGAACTAAAGGAAACGATTATTTCAATAAGTGAGAATTCAGTTGATTACTACCAAAATAATACTGTACCATTTGCTGATGGAGAGAATATCATAAGTTTTTATACAACTACTGATAAGATATATTCTGATATTAGAAATAGAGTATACGCAGTTAGGAATTCTATAGTTCACAGCAAAGACGGAGAACGGTTAAGATATGAACCTTTTAAGCATGATAAAGAACTTACTAAAGAAATTCCGTTAATACGTGCGATAGCTGAAGAAATTATTATAAATTCAGCTAAACCTACAGAACTAAGACACTAAACACAGTATCATAATATATAAGATGAGGGGAATTTACTAATTGTAGTTTTACTTCTTCTTTTCATTAAATATCACGGCAGATGTAGGTGATGTCTACATCTGCCGTTTTTGCAGGGAAACATACTATTTTATAATTTGTGATTTTTATAAAGATGTTTTCATATGGTTGAAATGCCGTGATGAAAGGCGATTAATCAACAATATCATTAATCTTCTTTATGTAAGGTTTCAACTGAGAGTAATCCATGGATATAATCATGGGACGGCAATCAAGAATATGCTTGCAACAAATTATACTAATTCTCAGGTGAGAAAAAAGTACCTGGATACTTATAATCAAGGAGTAACGTATATGGTTGTAGCATAAACAATCATTTTAAGGACGGAAGGGAGAAAACTATGAAAAAGAATAAAATAATTACCTCAACCAAAGATCAAACCTCTGCATTACTATCCGAGACACTTAAGTGTATACGAGAGGAGCATTTTGCTTCCGAAAAAACAATGATCATATCTGATTATAACAAAGCGTGTGAAGAGATTCAAGCATGCAGACGAGCCGTCAGACAAATAATTAATTCAAACCGTGGTGGAACACAAGGCATACATGGATTCTTAGGAGAGAGAGCACAGGTACATATTTCTAATGCGGAAGCTCTTGTAAATGGCAATTGTAAATTGTACGAAATATTAGATAATAATGGTCCGATAGACTATATGAAAGGTAGCGTACCTGTTCAACAAAAAGCATGCCAATCAGACGGAAGGCTTGGACTGAATCATGTACAAATGCATTTTAAAAAATATCCATTTTTCCCCCAGAGGGGGGGTATCAAATCCCAAAGGATTTTTATCAGAAATACAACAGACTCAAAAAACTGAGTCCGGAAATTGCAGGAAAGCTACGTAAGGAAGAATATGGCCTTTGGAAATACATTCAGCAATTCACTAAAGAGAATCCGGATATCAAGATAGAACCGATGACGGTAAGCTATAAAGATATACAGGTTTGCACTATTGAAAAGACTCTATCTCACGCTTCGAAACACCATAAAGATATTAAAGAACAGCGGATTAAAAATGCTGTTAGAGAAAACAATCCGTGTGTAAAAGAATTTACAAAGGTTTGTCTGTGTTCTGCTAGAATAGAGAAGCCACACTGCTTGTTGCGGATAAGATTCACTCTGGTAAACATCTTAGAGCTTTTAATTCAAATGACATTATGACATAGGAAAACAGGCATTAGTAGGATCGGGTAAAGGGGTTGTCAGAGGTGCGATGGTCTATATTGCTACTAATTATACCCCTATCCCAGCACCGATTGCAACAGCTGGTACAACTGCCGCATTTGATATCACCTCTCAGGCAATCAAATATAAGAAGGGCGAAATTACGAGAGAAGAATGTGTTCATAATTCTATCAAAAGTGTGACTTATGTGGCGGTAAGCACGACCTCTTCTATGATAGGAGCCAAATTGATTTCTCGTTTGCTACCAGCAAAGTTCAAAGCCGCAGGAATCTTAGGATCCCTATTTGGCAATGTGGTTGGAATGGCAATCTATGGAGTCATTAAACAAAAGGTTTATGAGCCCAAAGAAATCAAAGCACAGAAAAATGGGGCTATAAAGATATAATTATAGACAATGATAATATATGTAATGAATAATGATAACTTCGCCGTAGGCAGTATCACACCCGATACTGCTTACGGCGTTTTTTGTTGTCATATTCAACTCCTTTCGATTAGCCGTCTGTGCATATATGTGCAGGCGGCTTTTTACATATTCAAATAGAAAGAGGTGTTCAACTTGATCAATGTAAAACTTTACAGAAAAAACTTCGGAATAACAAGGAAGGAGGACTATATATTTGATAAAATTTTTCGATATCTTCGCAGGCATCGGCGGTTTCCGCTCAGGCCTTG
>ONTX01000130.1 GCA_900320825.1 uncultured Lachnospiraceae bacterium
AAAGAAATCCTGTGTGCATTGTATAATATCATGAACATTCTGAACTATACCGTGTACATTTATCTTGTGGGAAAGATCACGGGAACCATCAGGATCATTATGCGTAAAAAGATCCTTGCGGTGTTATATTTGTTTCCCGTTATCGTCGAAACTTTCTTTGTAGTTTCCAATTTTTTCAATCACAGATTTTTCTATTATACCAATGAAGAAGCTGAAGGACTTGTTTACCACCGCGGAGATCTTATATGGGTATTTATTGCGGTGGGATATTACTATGTTCTGTTCAGCATGGTTCATATCATTATCTGTTATGTAAAAAAGAGACTCAGCGATGTCAAATATACCGCGCTCATGGTGGTATTTCCCATCAATGTCATTACTTTCCAGATTCAGAGGATGTATCCCGCACTTCTTACCCAGATGTTCGGATTTGCCATCACGGTGCTGATCCTGAGCTTTTTCGTTATAAATCCCGTGGAGAATCTGGATATGGAGACAGGCGCCAAGTCCTATACGGCGTTCAGAAATGCCATCGGAAATGTCTTTATGTCGGGGGATGATGCTTTTGTTATTTTCGGAAAGCTTCAGAACATTTCATCCATAAGATCTGCTCTGGGTTACGATATGTATATGGCTCTTCTAAGACAGATCGCGGACAATTTCTATTCCCATCTGAAAGGCAATTTCAAGGTCGACCTGAATCTGTTTTACTTAAAGAACGGATTGTTTGCATATGTCATTCGCGGCGATTATCACGTTTCGGAGATTGAAAAAGATGTACAGATCATTCTTCCGAAACTCAGGGATCTGTTTGTTGTGGACGGTATCAGACTTAAGCTTGATTTTGCAATATGCGGAGTGGCCATACCCCGTGAGATAGGAAGCGAGAGACAGCTTATCAGATTTTCAGAAACCTTTGATTATGCGATTCCCATAAATGAGTACATCAGGTATTCGGAAGTTGCACCCGAAAAAGACTTCATCGTCAGGAACAATATCGATCGTATCATTTCAGATGCCATCAAGAATGAAAAGTTTGAAATGTATTACCAGCCCATCTATTCCACGAAGGAGAAGGCATTCATATCAGCCGAAGCACTGATCAGGCTTAAGGATGAGCAGCTGGGATTTGTATCCCCCGCATTATTTATTCCCGCAGCGGAAAAGAGCGGAAGCATCCTGCAGATCGGTGAATTTGTGATCAGGGATGTGTGCAGGTTCCTGGCGCAGGGAGATGCCGCAAACAGCGGTATAAGATTTGTGGAAGTTAATCTTTCGGTAGTACAGTGCATGCAGGCCAATATGGCTGAAAAGATACAGGAGATCCTTAAGGAATATAATATCGATCCCGGAAGGATCAATTTCGAAATAACAGAGACTGCTTCCGACTACCTGGCGGATGCTGTGTTAAGGACTATGAATGATATATCCGTAAACGGTAACGGATTCTCACTTGATGACTATGGCTCGGGTTACTCGAATCTTGGACGTGTGATGAGTTTCCCTTACAGGATAATAAAGCTTGATAAGTCTCTGGTGGACGGCCTGGGTGATTCCAGAAGCTATGAGGTTATGAGACAGACCATAATCCTTCTTAAGAGCCTGGGTGCCGAGATAGTGGTCGAGGGCGTTGAGGATGAGGACAAGGCCCTTTGGTTTGCGGAAATGGGATGTGAATATATTCAGGGATACTATTACGCAAAGCCCATGCCCGAGAGGGAATTTATCGATTTTTGCAGGGGAAAACTTAAAGCTGTCTGAGAAAATGACATAACACTTAAGGGAAGCCTTTATGGCTTCCCTTTTTTTCGCATGAGAAATGTATTTTGGTGTATAATCATAGAAAAAGCATTTTACAAAGGGGCGGGGATGGATATTTATATCAGGGTAATAATCATACTCGGTGCCGGACTTATGGTTGCCAATATAATCCGGTACGGAACTTTTATGCGTTCTTCAAGGGACGTTCTGTCCTCAGGTAAAAAGAAGGACAGAAATTTCCAGATCTTTGCATATGTGCTTCTTATATTCTTTTTGCTCGGCTATCTTTTCATAGGTATTTTTTCCGATCCGGATCTGATGATGTCACAGATACTGTTTTTCGGAAGCGTATTTGTGTTCATAGTTGAAACTTTGATGTTCAGGCTGGTTGATACCGCAAAGACCCGAAGTATAGACATTGCGGAGATCCTGGTAGGCGTAATAGATACAAGAGATCCCAACCTGAACGGGCACAGCCGTCACGTACAGATGCTCACCATGCTTTTCTATAAGCATCTCCCCAAACATCTGAAAAAGGATATCAATCCTGTCAGCCTGGAATATGCATCTCTTATGCATGACGTGGGAAAACTGGGAGTTCCTGAGGCAATCCTCAACAAACCTGACAAACTTACGGATGAAGAGTGGGTGATAATGAAAAAACACCCTGAGATGGGACTTAAGATCCTTGATCCGCTTAAGCCATTTGATGATGTCTCTTCATGGATCCTTTACCATCACGAAAGAGTGGACGGCAAGGGATATCACGGACTCAGAGACGATGAGATTCCTCTCCCTGCAAGGCTCATTGCAATAGCCGACACCTATTCTGCAATAACCATGCGCCGTTCTTACAAGGAGCCTAAGAGTCATGAGGAAGCGGTCAAGATAATAAGTGAGGTTGCGGGAACGCAGCTTGACAGATATCTGGTCACCATCTTTCTGACAATTCCCAAGGAAGAGATCGTTGCCTGCATACCCGAAGATATGACATCTGTGATGGGTACAAGCGGTTTATAAGCATTAAGACATACAAAAGGCCGTATCATGATGATATGGCCTTTTTTTAAAAGTATTACGCATTTTACGACTATGGAAAACAATAACAGGAAAATAGCCGAAAATACGATCTTTCTATACTTCCGGATGATGCTGACCATGGCTGTGGCTCTGTACACATCCAGGGTTACGCTTAAAGTTCTCGGCAACCAGGATTTCGGAATATATCAGACTGTCTGCGGTGCGGTCACTTTTTTGGCTTTTCTGAGCAATGCATTGGGAACAGGCACATCGCGCTTTATAACATATGAGATGGGCAAAGAAAGACCGGGGCTGGATATTTTGTTTTCGACCGCAATGCTGGCTCATATAATACTTGGTTTTGCCGTTGTGATCGCAGGTGAGATCATAGGACTCGGGTTTCTTTACGACAAGCTGATGATCCCTGCAGACAGGCTTGATGCGGCGGTAGTTGCTTTTCATTTTTCCATGGCGGCAACATTTTTTCAGATCATCAGATCCCCCTATGATGCAAGCATCATTGCCCATGAAAAGATGAATGTATATGCGTGGATAAGTATTCTTGAAGTATCACTGAAACTTATTATCGTGTATGTCCTTTTGGCTTTTGGGTGTGATAAGTTAAAACTTTATGCGGCTCTGATGTGTGCGGTAACAATTCTTTTGTTCATTACATACAGAAGTTATTGCCGGAAGATTTTTGATGAAACAAGGACGAAACCTTCTTTTGACAGTCAGGTGCTTAAAAGTGTCGCATCTTTTTCCGGATGGAATCTTTTGTCAAGTTCGGCAGCTTCCCTTGCAGGTCAGGGGGTTACGGTGGTAACAAATATGTTTTTTGCCCCCGGAGTCGTCACTGTCAGATCCCTTGCACTGAAGATAAATGATGTATTAAACCAGTTTATCGGAAGTTTCAGACTTGCCGTAAATCCGCAGATCGTAAAAAAATATGCATCCGGAGATAGGGAGGGGTCCCGCAGGCTTGCCCTTGTGTCTGCTTCCTGTACATATTATCTGATGCTGATGGTGGCCGTGCCATTGTTTCTTCTTACTGAACCTTTTTTGTATTTGTGGCTTGGAGAGGTGCCTGACACATTGTCTGCATTTGTAAGGCTTGCCATTGTCCAGGCTCTTTTTCAGGCGCTGGATACTTCATTATATGCACCGATTTACGCCAAGGGACAGATAAGGGAAAATGCAATCATAAGTCCTTTATTCGATTTTGTGCAGCTTCCTGTTATCTATTTCCTTTTCAAGCACGGGTATCCCCCAATAACTCTTGCATGGGTATCGGCTTCGGCATATCTGATCCTGGGAGTTATCATAAAACCGTTAATGGTCAGGTGGATCGCGGGGTACGATTATCCTGAAGTGATGAGAATGGTCTTAAAGTGCATGGCTGTTACGTTGATCGCATCAGTGCTTCCTTTTACGGCAGCATATTTAGTGAAAACAGATTCTGTACCGGGATTTCTTTTCGCGTTCCTTGTTTCGGTGGTATCAACCGGCTTTGTTATATGGTTTATGGGAATCGATAAGACTTTGAGAAAGATGATCACGGAAAAGGTTAAAGAAAGGTTTTTATGATAAGTATCGCGGAAAAAGGAAAATGCTGCGGATGTAATATGTGCGGTGATATCTGTCCTGTGGGAGCGATATCTTACTTAGCCGATGAAGAAGGGTTTTTATATCCTGAGGTCGACGGATCAAAATGTACTGATTGCGGTCTTTGTGAGAAAGTATGTCCCTGCCTGAATAAATCCGGGGCGCCGTTAGAAAATTCCGGCACGCCCAAATGTTATGCTGCGGAACACAAAAGTACTTCCGTTGTTTTTTCCAGCACATCGGGAGGGATGTTCACGGCACTTGCCGAAGTGATGTATGCCGAAAAAGGATTCGTCGGAGGTGCCGTTCATAATGAAGACTTTTCGGTATCGCAGTTTATTTCAAATGACAAAAACGATCTTCGGAAACTCCGGAGGTCAAAGGACCTGCAGAGTAATTCGGAAGGTTTTTACAAAAAAGTAAAAGATATTCTTGATGGGGGTGAAAAAGTTCTTGTATGTTCTTTGCCCTGTCAGACTTACGCTTTATACCAATATCTCGGAAAAGAGTACGATAATCTTTTGACTGTTGATCTTGTATGTGCCGGAGTCAATTCCCCTAAGGTGTGGCGAAAATATCTTGATCTCATTGAAGAAAAAGCCGGTTCAAAAATTGTATCCACGGAAAATAAATCCAAGGAATACGGTTGGAAAAATCTTACGCAAAAATTTGTGTTTGAAAACGGAGAGGAATATTTTGACACCGTAAAAACAAGTCTTTTTACAAAGGGATTTATCGAATCTCATCTGTACTTAAGGCCGTCATGCTACGAATGCATGTTCAAGGGCTTTCCGAGGATTGCGGATATAACCATCGGTGATTTCTGGGGAATAGAAAAGTATGATCGAAAGGCAGACCGGGATTTGGGAACTTCCCTTGTACTGATAAATTCCGGTAAAGGAGAGGAATACTTTGAAAAAGTAAAAAGCAGGATAGTGTTTAAAGAAGTCCCCCTTTCGGTGGCTCTTTCGGGAAATCCCGCACTTTCGAAGCCCATAGCAAAACTTCCCGATAACAGAAAAGAATTTTTTGAAGATCTTGAAAAATGCGGTTTTGAAGAGACGGTTCAAAAGTACGGTATAAGAGATAAAAAATCCAAAGGTATAAGAAAGATGCTCAGGACCATTTACAGTGTGATAAAACATACAAGACTTCATCCCTACTCGCTTTATCAGACCATTAAATACAGCGGGCTGAAAAATCTTTGTTCCGGAAAGGGAATTATTTGCGGAACAAACAGCCATCTGAATATCGATAAAAGTGCAAAGCTTGAATTTGAAGGGCTTTTGATCCTCGGAAGAAAAGAAAAGTTTCCGAAAAGCAGGGAAGAGTCAAAGCTTTTTATGGGGAAGGATTCAAAACTGAAGATCCTTGGTGATTTTGCAATAGATGCAAGCGGTGAGATCATTATATTTGACGAAGCTAAGCTTATCATTCACGGCGGAAAGATCGGATACAGCGATGCCAATTCGGGCCTCAGGATCATATGTGGCAGCAGGATAGAAATAATGCCGGATGCCGGGCTTGGACGAAATGTATCGATAAGGGATACAAACGGAAATCTTCATTACATGAACACTCCGGGGTATCGCCCGTCAAGACCGGTTCTTATAGGAGAAAAGGCCTGGCTGTGTGATTCGTGTTCTGTAATGCCCGGTGTCAGTATCGGACGGGGTGCCGTGATCGGAGGAGGAGCCTTCGTCATAAAGTCTGTTCCGGATCATGCAATGGTTTTGGGAAACCCTGCCGAAATTGTTTCTGAAAATGTTCTGTTTAAGCTGTAAATATTGATTATCGGAGTCAGTTGATTGAAAATTCTCATAACAGGCGGGATGGGGCTGATAGGAGGAGCCATAGCCGAAGCTGCGGTAAGAGCAGGCTTTGATGTGACCATTGTCAGCAGAAGATCCCCATTTGGAAAATGGAAAAATTTTAATGCCACTTTCATCAGCGGAGACTGGATGGATGATGCATTTGCCTGCAATGTGGCAGAAAGAGATTATGATGTCGTGGTAGATGCTCTGGTCTTCGACCAAAAGATGATGAGGAGAACTGCCGGTATTCTTAACGGTCATTGCAGGCAGTTTGTGTTCATCTCAACAGATTCCGTTTATGTTCATCCGGGGAAGGATGTTTGTGAGGATAGAGACATTTTTCTTAGTGGAGTAAAGTGGAACTATGGAATAAACAAAAGGAAAGCCGAGGAGTACCTGATATCAAATTCCTCCGGATACAGTTTTGAATGGACGATAATAAGACCGACACTTACCTTCGGAGATACAAGGATACCTGTGGGTTTTTCCTCAGCCCGTGGGACATATACTCTTATCGAAAGGATTGAAAAAGGAAAGCCTGTTGTGAGATTTGACGATGGCCGCTCACTTCATTCTTTTTGTCACACATCCATATTCGGTGAGGCTGCCTGTAAACTTTTTTTGAATGAGGACGCCTACGGTAATGCCTTTCACATATCCGATGACAGAAGCTATTCCTTTGACGGGATATTTGAGACCATCGAAGATATAGTGGGGAGAAAAGGATTATATGTATTTTTGAATCCGGAAGCCCTTAAGAAATACAGCATAAATGTTTATGAAGATATGATCCATGACAAGGATCCTTCTTTCACACTTGATAATTCAAAGATAAAAAAACTATGCCCCGGTATGGATTTTACGGTTCCTCTGAAAGAAAGCCTGACGCATACAATAAAGGCACTTAAGGAAAACCGCGATTCTGCAGACATCGATGATCATTACAATATGCTGACGGATCTTTTGCTTTATGATAACCGCGGAAAAATAGCAGATAAAGATTCAGGCGGTGAGATCATAAAATACCTTAATGGGTTTTCTGAAAGTTATATCAGCGAACTTAAAAGGTTCCGGGGCCGTGAGGTGAAAAAAGAGGTACTTTGCAGGATGAATGCAAAGTTGTATCCCATAAAACATATGATGGTTTCTGTTATAAAAAAAGATCATAAGAGGAAAAAATAATGGTTACCGAAGAAGATTTTATTGCCGATCTGAAAGAACTATTGATGACTGATAGTGAAATAAGCATGGATACTGACTTGCTGGATATAGATGAATGGGATTCTTTCAGTGCCATTTCATTTCTTGCGATGATAAGCGAAAAATACGGTGTGAATGCGGAGCCTTTTTCAGTAGCTGAAGCTGTATTTGTGGAAGATCTTTACCTGGTAGTAAATAAGGGAAAAACATGAGCCGCATAGTTACGGATTACCTGGATATAACAAAAGAAAAATACCCGGACAAGATCGCATTTGTTGACGATAAGCGAAGTATTACATTCAGTGCGCTCTATGAAGAAGCGGTAAAGATAGCTTCAAGCATTGCAGATACCGGTTATTTTGGTTGCCCCGTTCTTATATACATGGAAAAGAGCATTTCCATGATAAGCAGTTTTCTGGGCACAGCCTATTCCGGCAATTTTTACACCCCCGCGGATACGAAAATGCCTGATGAACGTATGAAGTCTATATTGGATAGGCTTAATCCTTCAGTGATAATAACTGACAGAAAGCACGAAGAGGATATTCGCAGGATTGCGGGAACAAGGGATATAAAGCTTTATGAAGATCTTGTGAATGCAGAAGCTGATATGGAAAAGGTATCCGGCATCCGCAGCAGGATAAAGGATACTGATATTCTGTATGTGATGTTTACATCCGGGTCTACCGGGATACCAAAAGGGGTGATGATAGACCACAGAGCCGTGATTGATTTTACGGACTGGATATCTGAATGTTATCGCTTTGACGAAGAAACGGTTTTTGCCGGACAGGCTCAGCTGTATTTTGACCTTTCTCTTCAGGATGTGTACGCACCCTTAAGAAACGGATCCGAGACGATCCTTATACCGGGAAGGGTTTTTTCTTTTCCGGTCAGAGTATGGAATATGATCCTTAAACACGGTGTGAACACACTGGTCTGGGTTCCTTCAATGCTGAGACTTTTTGCAGATCTTGATGTACTGGCACATGTGGAAAAAGCACCCCTTAAAAACGTGCTGTTCTGCGGAGAAGTAATGCCTGTAAAGCAGCTTAACTACTGGATGAAAAATTATCCGGATACTGTGTTTGCTAATCTGTACGGTCCGACGGAGTGCACGGAAGCCTGCACTTTTTATACGATAGAAAGTCCTCTCCGGGATGACAAAGTATTGCCCATAGGAAAGCCCTGCAAAAATACCGATGTATTTGTTGTGGGTGAAAGCGGGAATATCATAAGCAAGCCCGGTGTTACAGGTGAACTATATGTCGGTGGGATTTGTCTGGGAAGAGGTTATTACGGCGACAATAAGGCAACGGATGAAGCCTTTGTTCCTCACCCTGCGGATGGCACATATGATGGTCTTGTTTACAGGACCGGTGACCTTGTGATGTACAACGAAAAACATGAACTTGTCTTTGTGGGAAGAAAAGACCAGCAGATAAAGGTACACGGATACAGGGTTGAACTTGGGGATATTGAGAGTGCGGCAAATTTCGTGGACGGGGTAACCTACGGCTGCTGTCTGTATGATCCTGACAGTGAGCAGATCATATTGGTATATACCGGAGATGTTGACGAAGAAGAACTGGACGTAAAACTTAAGGGCAAATTACGTGATTATATGATCCCGAAAAAATATGTTCACAGGGACAGTATTATATTTAATTCAAACGGTAAAACAGACAGAAAGGCACTTCTGAAAGAATATCTTGATGAACAAGGACGATAAAGGGAAAAAGCAGATAATAAAAAAAACGGACACACCTGTTGATAATAAGGCTTACGGGATATTTCTCTTCGGCCTTATCTGCTCATTTGTTTTGCCTTATTCCTTCAGCCTGATCCTTGTATCTGAAACTAAGCCTGCATTGATTGCGGAGAATATGATCGTGTATTATTCTTCACTTTTCCGTTATCCCGAATTTATCCTCTGCGGTTTATTTTTGTGGTGTTTATATTCCAAAATCAGCGATATAAGAATTTCTCTCGGGATTGTAAGTTTCTGCGGGACTTTTATATTTCTCGTTATAAAGTTTTGTTTGCTGAGGCAGGCTTTTTTCCCGGTTTCATTTATTGTATCCCTGCTTATCGATGCGTTTCTTGTTCTGGTCTCTCTGGCTTTTCATAAAACGGAAAGGACATTTGACTCCGAAAAAAAAGAAAATGCCGATGGCATCGTAAAATTGGTTTTCTGGGTTTTGCTCACTTCATATATACTTCCCTTTGTGACGGATCATCTTGTTATTGGTCCGGAATTTGACATCTATTCATTTTACGATACATCAACGGTATACATGGGAAGATATCTTCCCGAGATGCTGTTTTATGTTCTGGTATTATCTTTTTTCATAGTTATATCCGGCTCCCCTTTTATAAGCCTTGCTGTATTTATGGCTCCTTACTGCATCCTCACGGCAGCGGATGCAATAAAATATGCCGAGCGTTCGGACTTTATGCATGCTTCGGATCTGCTTATCTTCGAAGCTTATGTACCGGCTTTCAGGTCGGTCAGATATGGATCGGTGGGACATGTTTTGCTTAATCTGTTTCTGCCTGCGGCTCTTTATTTGCTTTTTACACGGATCCTTTTCGGAAAGAGTGAAAAGTACAGCCTTCCTTCCGGTATCAGACGTATGGCGATTCCGGCAGGAGCGCTTTTGCTTGTTGTATCCTCTATATGCATTTTTTCAATTTCCTCATATTTGGAATTATCTTCCCTGATTTCTGCAGATTATGATTCGTCAACTTCCAGGAGATTCGCTCTTTCCAAATTCTTTGAAAGATCAAAAAACAGCACCGGTCTTTCGGATGCGGAAAGTGCCGAGAATTATTTTGATACCCTTTACCAAGATACAGATGACCGTACCCGTAAAGAAATAAGACCGAATGTTATAGTCATAATGAATGAATCCTGGTGGAACACGGATAATATCAAATGGGCGGATTCTTCCGTTTCTGTCTCCGCCGATCCCATGGAACCCGTTAAGGAACTGCTTGATGAAAACTGCTCTATGGGATATGTAAATGTTAATGCATTCGGCGGCGGAACACTTCATTCGGAAATGGAATTTCTCACGGGAATGAATTCCAAATACCTGAATAAAGGGGACGGTCTGTACAAAACCATGGGATCTGAAGAGTATCCGAGTGTAAATGATTATTTCAAAGCCCTGGGCTA
>ONTX01000316.1 GCA_900320825.1 uncultured Lachnospiraceae bacterium
CTGCGCAGGCGGCGAGCCTCTCTTTTTCCTTGATTACATAGCATGTGGCAAGAATATTCCCGAGAAGATCGCAGAGATCGTTAAGGGCGTTGCGGAAGGATGCAAAATGGCAGGCTGTGCCCTTGTCGGAGGAGAGACTGCAGAGCACCCCCAGATGATGCCTGATGAGGAATATGATATCGCAGGATTTTCTGTTGGAGTTGTTGATAAGAAAGATCTCATTACGGGAGAGGATATCAAGGCAGGAGATGTACTTGTGGGAATAGCGTCAAGCGGCATCCATTCCAATGGTTTTTCCCTTATCAGAAAAGTATTTGACATGACCGAAGAGTCTCTTAAGACTTACTATGATGAACTTGGTGAGACCCTGGGCGAAGCTCTTTTAAGGCCCACCATCATATATGTAAAGGCTCTGAAAGCCGTTAAGGACTGCGGCGTTAAGATCAAGGGCTGCAGCCATATCACAGGCGGTGGTTTTTACGAGAATATTCCCAGGATGCTTCCTGATGGCATTAATGCACATGTAGAGAAGGGCAGCTATCCTGTTCCTCCCATTTTCGACCTTATTGCGAAGAAGGGCGGCATCGAAGAAAAGATGATGTATAACACCTACAATATGGGACTGGGAATGCTTCTTGCTCTTGATCCCGCGGATGCGGAAAAAGCTGTTAAGGCAATCGAGAGCGCAGGTGAAAAGGCTTATATCGTAGGTAAGTGCGAAGCCGGAGAAAAGGGAGTGACCTTATGCTGAGAACTGTCGTATGTGTCAGCGGAGGCGGGACCAATCTTCAGGCCATAATCGATGCGGTTAAGAGCGGAGATATAACAAATACCGAACTTGTTGGTGTTATCAGTAACAATTACGGTGTTAAGAGTCTGGAAAGAGCAGAAAAAGCCGGTATTCCGAACTTTGTTGTCTGTCCGAAAGACTATGAGGTAAGGGATGATTTTCACAAGGCTTTTATGGATAAGCTGTCTGAGCTTAAGCCGGACCTTATTGTGCTTGCGGGCTTCCTTGTAAGGATTCCCGAAGAGATGGTAAGTACTTATCCCGGAAAGATAATCAATATCCATCCCTCACTGATCCCTTCATTTTGCGGAAAGGGTTTTTACGGGCTTAAGGTACATGAAAAGGCACTTGAAAGAGGAGTTAAGATTACCGGAGCCACCGTGCATTTTGTAAATGAGGGCATGGACGAAGGTCCGATCATTTCCCAGAAAGCGGTTGAGGTTAAGGAGGGAGATACTCCCGAGGCCTTACAGAAAAGAGTTATGGAAGAGGCGGAATGGATTCTTTTGCCGAAGGCCATAGATGATATTGCAAACGGACGGGTTCATATGGAAGGTTCCCGAGCCGTAAGAAAGGTTTGAACATGAAGATACTGATCGTCGGAGGCGGCGGAAGAGAGCATGCCATCGCTCAGGCTGTTGCAAGGAGCAAAAGATGCAGCAAGCTTTATTGCGCCCCCGGAAATGCGGGTATTGCATCACTTGCCGAGTGTGTTCCCATCGGCGCTATGGAATTTGACAAGATAGTTGCTTTTTCAAAAGAAAATGCCATCGATTTTGTTATTGTAGGACCGGATGATCCCCTTGTGGGAGGGCTCGTTGACGAACTTGATAAAGCCGGCATCAGAACTTTCGGACCTAAGGCTGAAGCTGCCATCATAGAAGGAAGCAAGGCTTTTTCCAAGGATCTGATGAAAAAATATAATATTCCCACTGCTTCTTATGAAAACTTCGAGGATGCAGACAAGGCTCTTGAGTATTTAAAGACAAAGGCATCGTTCCCCATTGTGCTCAAGGCTGACGGACTTGCTCTCGGAAAGGGTGTTCTTATCTGCAATACCCTTGAGGAAGCAGAAGAAGGAGTTAAGACCATCATGCAGGACAAGAAATTCGGTTCTGCAGGAAACAGGATGGTCATTGAGGAGTTCATGACCGGTCGTGAAGTCAGCGTGCTTTCCTTTGTTGACGGCAAGACCGTTAAGATAATGTCTTCAGCACAGGATCACAAGAGAGCCGGAGACGGAGATACGGGTCTTAATACCGGCGGTATGGGTAATTTTTCACCCAGCCCTTTCTATACGGATGAGGTTAATGAATTCTGCATGAAGAATATTTTCCAGCCGACTGTTGATGCTATGGCTGCAGAAGGAAGACCTTTCCACGGCGTAATATTCTTCGGCCTTATGCTTACTCCGAACGGCCCTAAGGTACTTGAGTATAATGCAAGATTCGGAGATCCGGAAGCACAGGTTGTACTTCCCAGGCTCGAAAATGATATAATCGATGTAATGGATGCGTGCATTGACGGAAAGCTCGATGAAATAGACCTTAAGTTTTCAGATAAGGCTGCGGTATGCGTGGTCCTTGCAAGTGACGGATATCCCGTAAAATATGAGAAGGGATTCCCGATAGAGGGTCTTGAAAAGTTCGAGGGAAAAGATGACGTATTCTGTTTCCATGCGGGAAGCAAATTCGATGATGCCGGACGTATAGTTACAAACGGCGGAAGGGTTCTGGGGATCACGGCCCTTGGAAACGATCTTAAGGATGCCAGGAAGAAAGCTTATGAAGCTACCGAGTGGGTATCTTTTGACAATAAATACATGAGACATGATATTGGCAAAGCCATAGATGAAGCTTGATGCGGAGGGATTTGAAAAAAATGGAAACTTTTAATTTCAGTAAAAAGATCAGACTTGCTTTGTATGGAGTGAGTGCAATCATTGTAGCGGGATTTCTTATTTTTGGAGGCTTGTTCACTCTTGATGTGGAAGCAAGCACCGGAAAAGCAAAATCAAATGCAAACGTAAGATCTTCTGCATCAACCGGTTCTGAAGCAATCGCAAGCCTTACTCAGGGCGATACCTTTGAGATCAAGGGACAGACAAACGGAAATGACGGATACATCTGGTATGAGATCGCAGTCAATGCAACCCAGACAGGATTCGTAAGATCCGACCTTGTAGAAGTAACAGACGGAACTACACCTGCAAATAACAACAATAACAATACAACAACCACGACAACCACAACTGCAACCGTTTCGGTCAATTCAGACGGTGTGACTGTAGTTGATACCGTAAGCGGTATGACCAATTCCGATGTTAACGTAAGAGCCGATGCATCCACCAACAGTGAGATCGTTGCCAAGGTTCAGAACGGACTTACTCTTTCTGTTACCGGTACCAAGATGGGAACCGATGGCAATACCTGGTACTATCTGACCTTCACCAAGGACGGAGTCAGCACCACCGGTTATATCAGATCCGATTTCGTAAATCTTTCCGGAGAGCTCAAAGAGCCTCAGTCTGAAACCGAGCCCGAGCCCGTTCAGACCACTACCGAGACCACGGTTGCAACCGTTCAGAAGAGATGGGATACCCAGGAGCAGGCAGACGGCTGGTTCCTTCTCGATTATGAGCAGGGCAAGCAGTACAATATCGACAACATTTTCCAGACCAATGATGACAACACAGCTAAGCTTGAGACTCAGAAGGATAAGATCAAGTCTCTCAGAACAGGCCTTATCATTGTGATCGTTCTTCTTATTGCAGCTATCGCTGCAGCAGTATTCTTCTTCATGAAGTGGAAGGATCTTGATGACAGAGCGGCATTTGCAGAGGCTGAAAAAGAGAGAGCAAAGAGGATCGCAGGACAGGGCGACGGAAGAAGGACCGCAAAGCCCCAGGGAACACGTCCCGCACGTGAGCCCGGAAGAAGAGAGGTTACCAGCGGAGAGCGCAGAAGACCTGAAGGCGCCGTAAGACAGGGTGCAGCAAGACCTGAAGGTGCTGAAAGAAGACCTGCCGATGTTCAGAGAGGTCAGAGCACTCATACCGTAAAGCCTTCTGAAGGTGCACCCAGAAGATCCGAAGAGGCTCCCGTAAGAGAAAGAGAGAGCGTTCAGACAGAGTCAGCTCCCGTGAGAGAGTCTTCACCCGAACCTACAGAGAGAAGAAGACCCAGGCCTCAGCCTGAACCCGCGCCCAAGGAGCATCGCAAGAAGCCCCCTGTTGATGATGACGATGATGAATTTGAATTCGGATTCCTTAACTGGGACGATGATGACAAATAAAAAAACGAGAGGGATATCCCATGAGGATATCCCTTTTTAAATATTCGTTGACCACACGCCCGCGTTTGTTATATCATATATATAACAGTATTTGTAGTTTCGCTGACCTGAATAAATGGTGCCAGAGCACCGGGGAAGGAGGCTTGGCGAAACTTCGTTTCGCTGACCTGAATATATGGCGCAGAGCGCCAAGGAAGGAGGTTCGCATGTATATAGAAATTGATTTTAACAGCGACGAAGCGATATACTCCCAGCTGTGCGATCAGATCATTATGGGGATAGCTGCTTCAAGATATCGTGACGGCGATCCTCTTCCGTCAGTCAGACAGCTTGCGGATGATATAGGCATCAACATGCACACCGTCAACAAGGCATATACCGTCCTCAGACAGCAGGGATATGTCAAAGTGGACAGAAGGCGCGGTGCGGTGATAAGTGTTGAACCGGATAAGGCAAATGCACTTGCAGAGCTGAAGGAAAGTCTCAGAGTTGACATCGCGAGAGCATTCTGCAGAAATATTTCAAAAGACGACGTTCATGAACTTGTGGACCAGATCTTTGATGAATACGGATCCGGGGAGTAAGGACAGGAGATGAAAGTGGAAGGCAATTTTTCTGAAAAAGCAAAAAAGTCGCTGGATATAGCGGCTAAATGCGCAAAAAAACTTAAGCAGAGTTATATAGGTTCCGAGCATATCCTTCTCGGACTTGTTTTAAATGAAGAATCAATGGCAGGCAAGGTGCTTGCGGCAAACGGTGCGGATCCCGATAAGATCACCGATATGATAAGGGATATGATAAGTTTCAACACCGCACTTGCCATCGAATCCAGGGAAGAGTTTTCACCAAGGGCGCGAGGCATACTTGAAGAAGCTCATGCTCTTGCCAAGAGATTCGGCCAGGAACTTGTGGGTACGGAGCATATACTCCTTGCTCTTATAAAGGAATCTGAAAATGTGGCGGTAAGACTTCTTGCCACTATCGGCGTTAATCCTTTAAAGGTCTACGCGGACACGCTCTCGGCAATGGGTCAGGATCCCAGGCTTGCAAGGGAGGATCTGGCACCTCCCGGCGGTGAGCACGGTGAGAAGATGAGCATTCTGGACCAGTATTCCAGAGACCTTACGGCACTTGCCGCAGAAGGCAAGCTGGATCCGGTTGTGGGCAGAAAGGATGAGATAAAGAGGATCATCCAGATCCTTTCCAGAAGGACCAAGAACAATCCCTGCCTTATCGGTGAACCCGGAGTGGGAAAGACTGCGGTTGTTGAGGGACTTGCACAGCTTATTGCATCAGGTGATGCTCCCGATACAGTAAAAAACAAGAGACTTCTTACCCTTGATCTTCCCGGAATGGTCGCTGGTTCCAAATACCGCGGTGAATTTGAGGAGAGGATAAAAAGAGTTATCAGGGAAGTTGAGGAAAGCGGAAATATCATCCTGTTCCTTGATGAGATACATACTCTGATAGGTGCCGGCGGTGCCGAAGGATCAATAGATGCATCCAACATCATGAAGCCTTCCCTTGCAAGGGGAGAACTTCAGCTTATAGGTGCCACCACCATTGCAGAGTATCGCAAATATGTGGAAAAAGATGCCGCTTTAGAGAGGCGTTTTCAGCCTGTCACTGTGGAAGAACCCACAGAGGAAGAGGCCGTCCGCATCCTTGAAGGTATCCGTGAAAAGTATGAAGCACATCACTGCATCGAGATAACAGACGGTGCAATAGAAGCTGCCGTAAGGCTTTCCGCAAGATATATAAACGACAGAAATCTTCCTGACAAAGCCATCGATCTTATTGATGAAGCTGCAGCAGCAGCCCATTTAAGGAGTCTTGAGGTTCCCGATAAGCATAAGTCTTTACTTGACGAGATCAACAAGATGGACAGACAGATCGAGCTCTCCATCAGGATGGAAGCTTTTCTCCAGGCACGTGAGATCAAACTCAAGCAGGATGAACTTATCAAAAAATACGAGAAAGCTCTTAAGAAGAGCGAGAAGGCCGGCTGTGAGAAGAAGGGCAGCATAGGTGAGGATGACATTGCAAAGGTTGTTGCAATGTGGACCAAGATACCCGTTACCAAGCTTAATGAAAAAGAAAGCGACAGGCTTCTCAAACTTGAGTCAATCCTCCATAAGAGGGTTATAGGCCAGGAAGAAGCTGTTACCGGTATTTCCAAAGCCATGAGAAGAGGCAGGGTCGGTCTGAAAGATCCCAAGAGACCTGTCGGTTCATTCCTTTTCCTCGGACCTACCGGCGTGGGAAAAACAGAGCTTTCAAAGGCTCTTGCTGAGGCTATGTTCGGGTCTGAAGATTCTCTTATCAGGATCGATATGTCCGAATATATGGAGAGCTTTTCTACCACAAAGATGATAGGTTCACCTCCCGGATATGTGGGATTTTCCGAGGGTGGTCAGCTCACCGACAAGATAAGGAACAATCCTTATTCTGTAGTTTTATTCGATGAGATTGAAAAAGCACATCCCGATGTTTTCAATATCCTTCTGCAGGTTCTTGATGACGGAATACTGACGGATTCCAAGGGTAGAAAGGTATCTTTTAAGAATACGATAATAATCATGACTTCCAATGCCGGAGCACAGAGGATCGTGGATCCCAAGAACCTCGGATTCGGTGCGACCCGTGGCGATGAGAAGGCAGATTATGAGAAGATGAAGTCCGGTGTTATGGAAGAGGTCAAGAGAGTATTCAAGCCGGAGTTCATTAACAGGATAGATGATATCGTAGTGTTCAGTCAGCTCAGCGACAAAAATCTTAAGGATATCGTAGATCTTCTTGCATCCCAGCTTGCTGCAAGATGTAAGGAACAGATGGATATTGAGTTAAAACTGTCTCCTTCGGTAAAGAAGCATCTTGTCGATAAGTATTCTGACAAAAAGATGGGTGCAAGACCTCTTAAGCGTGCGATTCAGAACGTTGTTGAGGACAGGCTTGCTGAGGAGATACTTAAGAAAAACGTTAAACCCGGGGATTCGGTCACATGTACCATGACCGGCGATCAGGTGGGTTTCAAAGTAAAAAGAACTGATAAATAAATGTCGCAAAAAGCGACAGAAAGTGAGGCTGAAAATGTCTGAAATTCTTTATGCGGGTGAAAGCGGAAGACTCTCTTTCGGAGATCACACACTTAAGGAGAAAACAAAGGTTGAGGATTTCCCTTTCGGAGGGGATATGCTCAAAGTAAAGACTTATGCGGATATAACGAGATTTGAGAAGAACGGGCTCTTTGTTTATGAATCTGTTCCCGGAACAACGGTTTCCGATTTTAAGGAAACTGCTGATTCCATGGAATTTACCGTAAGCGGAAACGGACCTGTTTCCATCACTCTCGGTCTTGCTGAGGATACACTTTACGATATCAAAGAGGACGGAAACGATTCCGGCGCTGTTAAGACAAACCTCGGAGGAAAACTTTCATTTTCTGTTGATCTTTCCGACGGACGTAAGGCAGCGGTAATGGTAAAGAAAGCATAAGGAATGGCAAAGGCAAAACAGTCAAGTGTATATTTTTGCCAGTGCTGCGGATATGAGTCTCCCAAGTGGATGGGACAGTGCCCCGGATGTAAGGAGTGGAACAGTTTCGTTGAAGAGCCTGTTCACAAGACATCAGGTGCGGCTTCCCGCATAGCATCTGCCGCGAAGGAAGGACACGGAATGCTTTCTTCGGAGATGACTCTGATAAACGATGTATCCGTTACCGAAGGGACCAGGATCACTTCGGGAATTGCGGAACTTGACAGAGTGCTCGGCGGAGGAGTGATGCAGGGTTCACTTACCCTCATCGGCGGAGATCCGGGAATCGGAAAATCAACGCTGCTTCTCCAGGTATGCAGGAATATGTCCGGAGCGGGTCAGAACGTACTCTATGTCTCGGGCGAGGAATCAAAAGCCCAGATCAGGATGAGAGCTGACCGTATCGGTGAGTTTACAGGCAGCATGAATCTTTTGTGCGAGACGAACCTTGATATCATAGCCGATGTGATCAGAAACGCAAAGCCTGATATCTGTGTCATCGATTCCATACAGACCATGTACAATGAACAGGTCACAGCGGCTCCGGGTTCGGTTTCCCAGGTGAGGGAATCCACTCAGATCCTGATGCAGCTTTCCAAGGTCCTTGGAGTGTCCATCTTCATTGTTGGCCATGTTACCAAGGAAGGAACCGTGGCAGGTCCCAGGGTTTTGGAACATATGGTTGATACCGTCCTTTATTTTGAGGGTGACAGGCATGCTTCGTACAGGGTTTTAAGAGGTGTTAAGAACCGTTTCGGTTCGACCGATGAGATAGGCGTTTTTGAGATGAGGAGCGAAGGCCTCGTCCAGGTCAGCAATCCTTCGGAATTTCTATTGGACGGCAGACCCTTAGATGCTTCCGGTTGTATTGTCTCATGCAGTATGGAGGGAACCAGGCCCATACTTATCGAAATCCAGTCCCTTGTGTGCAGATCGAACCTTGGAATTCCAAGGCGCCAGGCTTTGGGTGTTGATTATAACAGGGTCAACCTCCTGATGGCGGTCCTTGAAAAAAGGTGCGGAATGCATCTTGGAGACTGTGATGCATATGTCAATCTTACGGGCGGAATGAAGATTAACGAGCCTGCTCTGGACCTTGCCATTATCCTTGCCATACTTTCATCCTTTAAGAACTGCAGTATATCACCTGATGTAGCAGCGTTTGGTGAAGTCGGTCTTTCAGGTGAGGTCAGGACCGTATCCCAGGTTTCCCAGAGAGTTTCCGAGGCAGTAAGGCTGGGATTTAAGACCATAATAGTTCCTGCCACCAATCTTAAAGAGGCGCAGAAAACAGCGAAAGACAAGGCTGAGATCATAGGTGTTTCCAATGTAAAAGAAGCATCCGACAGGATCATTTAACTTTTTCTTGCCTTGATCATGTTCATGTTGTATAATGCACTAGTCGGTCTAAAGGACCAAAGGGGAATAGTACAATGGTAGTGCGGCGGTCTCCAAAACCGTTGATGGGAGTTCGATCCTCTCTTCCCCTGCTTAAGACCTCAAATCGTTTATGCGGTTTGAGGTTTTTTTATGCCCTGCAGAGCACGTAAAGTGTGGAAAGCATAACGGATTGTATGGTATAATCTATACGTTTGGGAGGCTGTTATGAACAATATAGATCTTGTCAGAATGCTGGAACTTCCCGAGAGAGGCGATGAGAGAGGTAATCTTGTTATCGCCGAGGGAGAGACCGATATTCCTTTTGAGATAAAAAGAGTTTTTTACATCTATGGTTCCGACCCTGATGTTGTCAGGGGGTGCCATGCGAATCTGCATACTGAATTCGTGCTCATAAATGTTGCGGGATCCAGTAAGGTCAAGGTTCTTGACGGAGAGGGAAATGAGATAGTTTACTCTCTTAACAGACCCAAGACCGGTATCTATCTTCCCAGCATGGTATGGAAGGAGATGTATGATTTCAGTGAAGATTCCGTTCTTCTTTGTCTTGCAAGCACTCACTATGACGAGACGGAATATGTAAGGGATCTTGAAGAATATAAAAAGATGGTTAAGGAGAGCAAGGTTTGAGCAGGATTTCGATAGTAGTACCTGTTTATTATAATTCGGATACTCTTAAGGATCTCTATGAAGATATGAAAGCCAAGGTTCTGGAGCAGATCGGCGATTATGAGATCGTATTCGTTGACGACGGATCAGGCGATAATTCATGGGAGATCATGAATGAGATAAGGACTCAGGATCCAAATGTAAGGTGCGTTAAGCTTTCAAGGAATTTCGGTGAACATGCAGCCATTTTTGCCGGACTTTCGGTATGCACCGGAGACTGCGCGGTAACCAAGCAGGCAGATCTTCAGGAGGATTCTTCACTTATCCTTCAGATGTATGATTCATGGAAAAAAGGAAATGAGATTGTCCTGGCGGCAAGACGCTCCAGAAAGGACAATCCTTTTTATGTTCTTTTTGCAAATATGTACTACGGCATGATCCGCAAGATGGTCAACAAGAATATGCCTACAGGCGGATGTGACTGTTATCTTGTGGGACGTAAGGCTATAAATGAGCTTATAAAGCTTAATGAAAAGAATTCATCCCTTACTCTTCAGGTCATGTGGCTCGGTTTCCGGACCGAGGTCATCTATTTTGACAGACAGGAGCGTGAAAAGGGCAAGGGAAGATGGACCATGTCCAAGAAGATCAAGCTTATCATGGATTCCATACTGAGTTTTTCCTATCAGCCCTTGAGACTGATGATGAAGATGGGATTTTTGTTTGATATTTTCGCACTGATCATATTCATTTCCGTTGTCGTTGAGTATTTTACCGTAGGAACTCCCATTGCAGGATGGTCTTCACTTATGTGCGTTGTGCTCCTGGGATTCGGTATCATGATGTCCATGACGGGACTTATCGGGGAATATATCTGGAGGGCCCTTGATGCATCAAGAAACAGACCTCCTTTTATCATCGATGTGATCGAAGGAGAGGATCCTTCAGACAGGGATTGAAAGGACCGGTCTTTGTATGAGTGATGACGAACAGGTAAAAAAAGCCCTGGAAACGCTGCACAGCTTTGTTCTCGAACTGGGAGGGGATGAAAAGCTCTGGGATAAGATCCGCAGATGCCCCGGTGTTTTGAAGGAACTTGCATATTACCATGATACAGGGGATCTTTGGGGTGGGTTTACCCCCGAAGGGATAACCATTTTTGATGCGGTTGCGTGGCAGGTCGATCATTTCAAAGCCTACATGGACAGGGAAGAAAACAACAGGTGGCACAGGGAGAGGCTTTTTCTTGAGAGTCTTGAAGCTCTGGCAGACATAAGTGAAGGTGATGCCGCAGTCCTTGCCAAGATAAAAGGTGAGGGCGGGGAATCCGGGACCGACAGGGAAAATCCCTGATCTTAAGAACACTTGACACATCCGTCATAATACGTTTTTTAAGGGCGTAAAATTCAACTTTTTTCTGTACAAATCGCTGATTTATGATAAAATAAACACGTGCTGTTCATTACGAACGGCTATTTTATCGGTATAAATTATGGGAAATCAGGCTGACTCATCCGAATATCTGCGTGCCCTCATGCAGGACTACAAAATGAAGATAAAGCCGCTTGTGGCGTATCTTCCCTGGCTTCAGCAGGCTACTGAGAAGGCGTGCGTGAGCAATTATTCGGAGAATGGCATTAAGGACAGCAGTATATCTTTTCCCGTTTATTCTTCGGATTTTATGGGTTTCATCAAGGCCTGCAGCGTCTCGGGACTCATGGATCGTAATTATCCCTATGTATATTCCAGAAGGGCGATCAAAAACCACGACGAAGAGCGAAGAGTGATAATCGGAGCTTCCTGGAAGGAGTGGGATGTTCTCTGCGGGATACTGAGCAAATATGTACTCGGCGGCCGCACACAGGCAACACTGTGGAACGAGGGTATCTCCGAACAAATCTTTTATCTGACTGTCAGCAAGATGCAGGAGATAACTGATTTCTGGGACGGCAATGCAAATAATAAGTTTTGATATCTTTGAGTGTCGGGAGATTTGAAGTATGGGCGATAAGTCAATTCAGAAAAAACAGTATATCATCGATGTGGCCACAACCGTATTCGGCGAACTCGGATATAAGAATGTGACCATGAAGGACATTGTTGATGCCTGTGATATATCAAGAGGCGGTCTTTATCTTTACTATGAGAGCACCACTCAGCTTTTCATTGATGTTATGAAATCCCAGGCTGCTGCCGGCAATGATTTCACATCACTTATCAGTGAGGACGCAACAGCCGCAGACATTCTCCTTTTATTCCTTCAGGAAGAGAAGAAGGACATCTTCAGAAAAAAGAACAATTTAAATCGTGCATATTTTGAGTTCTATTTCGATCAGAAGCCTTCCAAGGCTGACAATATCTACAAGAAGAAATTCGATAACAATGTAAAGATGATCGGAAAACTCATTGAGATAGGAATCGAAACCGGTGAGTTTACATGTGAGGATCCCCTTGCTGCCGCATATAACATCGTATATCTGGTTGAGGGCCTCAAATCCACCGCACTTACCCTGGGACTTTCACCCGATTCATTTGACAGGCAGATACTTTACATACTTCAGTCACTGGGAATAGAGGTTTCATGACACGGATCTGAAATAACAATATAAAAGGCTTCAGAAGGGGATAATCTTTTCTGGGGCCTTTTTTAAGAAAGAGGGATTAATACTATGAGCGTCAGAAGAGTCTATGTTGAAAAGAAAAAACCGGTTGCGATGCAGGCCAAGCATTTAAGGCATGACATCAGGAATTTCCTCGGAATTAAGATTGAGGATCTGAGAATGTTCATCAGATATGATTCCGAGAATATTTCCGACGATACTTTTAAAACAGCCTGCAGGACTGTTTTTTCCGAGCCTCCCGTTGATGATCTTTATGAGGAGAAACTTCCCGGTGATGTGGGAAACAGAGTGTTTTCTGTTGAGTTTTTACCCGGACAGTTCGACCAGAGAGCGGATTCTGCCGTTCAGTGTGTGAGATTCTTAAACGAGAACGAGGACCCTGTCATCAGGACAGCTGAGACATATGCCATCATCGGAGATATCACCGATGATGAATTTGAGCGCATAAAGGGTTATATTGTAAACCCCGTGGATTCAAGGATCGCCGATGAAAATATTCCCGATACCCTCATAGTCAATTATCCCGAGCCTGAAGATGTTAAGACATTTGACGGCTTTACCACAGATTCCGAAGAGGATCTTAAAAAACTTTATGATTCACTTAACCTTGCAATGACATTCAAGGATTTCCTTCACATCCAGAATTATTTCAAAAATGAAGAGCACAGGGATCCTACAGTTACCGAGATCAGAGTTCTTGATACATACTGGTCCGATCACTGCCGTCATACCACATTCTCCACGGAGATCAAGAGCGTATCTTTTGACGAGGGTGCTTATAAGGCTGCTTTCGAGAAGTCCTTTGAAGAGTATATGAATACCAGGAAGGACCTTTTTGCAAACCGTCCCGAGAAGTTCTCCTGTCTCATGGACCTTGGAACCATTGCCGCAAAGCGTCTTAAGAAAGAAGGAAAGCTGGAGGATGAGGAAAAATCAGACGAGATAAATGCATGCTCCATCGTTGTTCCTGTTGAAGTAGATCACGGAGATCACAAAGAGACAGAGGAGTGGCTTGTATTTTTTAAGAACGAAACACATAACCATCCCACCGAGATTGAGCCTTTCGGAGGCGC
>ONTX01000398.1 GCA_900320825.1 uncultured Lachnospiraceae bacterium
CGCGCGCGAACCGTTCAGCATATGGTACACATAGGATCTTTCGTAGTCCATATGAGGAACTATATCCGCGATCGTGAGTCCACGCTCCGAGAGCAGACGTTCGATATGACCGACGAAGTCGACCTGCTCGTTTGCAAATATTTCCTTTGGAAAATCCTTCCGGTTTTCATCACGGAGGGAATTAATAATCTCTGTTGTATTCATATCTGCATTATACGACTTTGATCCGAAAAAATCAATACCAAAAAAAGCTGAAACGTACGAAAACAGGCGATTTTCGTGTTCAAAAAAGGACACAGCATATTTGCGGGGAATGTGTGCTAATTTAGACACCAACGGATTAGAAAAAAGTGGTAAAATTGACATACTTGGTGTAGCTTATCAGTTATTCTGAGACTCTGCACAGGATGAATTAATAAAGTGAAGAATCGGTATTTGCTATCAGTGTTCGGAAGGGAGAATGCCTATGAAATCTTACAAGAGAAAAAAGAGTACCGCGTGGATGCTGGTGCTGGTTATGGTGCTTAGCCTGATGACCGGTGTTGGTGTGCTGCCGAAGGAGGTGGCGAAGGCAGATGGTGCATGGAGCTGGGAGAGCCAGGAAGATCACAATGAAGAATGGGATATGTTCCTCTCGGAAAGTGATGGGACAAAAGGCTATAAGGAAGCAGAAAGGGTATTTGCCTATAGTGATGAGAATTATTATCGTGGTGAAGTAAACGCTAAGACAGGAAATGATATTGTTTTCTATATTCACTATTATTCAAGTAACGGAAACAATCTTGATCAGATACGTCCGTGGTTTGCTAAAGCGCACTATGATGGAAGCATAGGTCAATGGGGACAATGGGTAAAGGAAGATGCTACACTTTCTTCAAACGTTGTATTTGGAGAAAAAGAAGAGGCGTCTGGTCATAATGAAGAAGAAGGGACTTGCAGTACATATCATAAGGTCCAGAAAGTGACTATTAAGCCCGGATCGGTCGTTGAAAGCTTTACCATAGGTCTCTATGAGTATTATGATGAAGAAGACACGAATAGAATAACCGGTAGCACCAGACTTGCGGAGGTCATTGTCCGTAAACCTGATGCGCTTTGGATTCCTGATGGTGGGAATATCAATTCACTTGATAAAACCGAGACCGGCCATGCAAAGAAAGTAGGAGAGGAACTCTATCAGCTTCCCGGTAACGGAGCAAGCAAAGGTTATACCTATCTTGGAAAGGCATATTATTATTGTGCAAATGTGCTCTATCCAAACGTTGATTATGATACAGTGATCAGACAGAATCGGAATGATTTCAGCACTACTCCGAAGGGGTGGACGGTCAGAGGAATCTATGATGAAAACGGAAATCCTCTTGGTTCGCATATCTTTTATCAATACTATCTTGTGGATAAAGACGGAGGTATCAAAACGGATGATGATGCAACGAAATCACATCCGGTGCAGTATCTGGTGTATGACGAGTTTCCTGAAGATACAAGTAAAGGAAACAATGTAGATGCTAATACGACAGGAAAATCAGGAAAATTCTCTGAAAAATTCGGAATCGGAAAAGGCTTTGTTAATTCCTGCCCATGGACTGATCTTAAGGGTGACGGAACTGAGATCATCTCTCCCGGTGAAACATATGCGAGTGTTACCAGAACTTTCGGGAAGGAGAGCTCACCCTTTAAGCTTTATGATATATGGGGATTCTATGGGAAAGTCACTGTTAATGGAGATATCTTAAGCTGTGTGACACTTGACAGAGAGTCCTCCTCCGAAGAAAAGGACGGGGGAAGATGGTTTGTATGCAGGGATGTTTTTGAGCTTGAGGATAATCTCCAAGATGAAGCCTACGAATGGCAAAATAATTTGATCAAAGATAGTGAAAAAGTTCATGAAGGAATATCTACAACCTATAAAGCTCTGTATGAAAAGAAATACATTAATCACGAAGAACTGACAGAAGAGGAAAAAGATATAATAAAAGGCGCCCAGTTTATAGGCGGTGAGATAGAAGATCCTGATAAACTTAAATTTGATCAGGCATCCGTTGACGATTCAATCCTCACGGTCAAAGGAGGAGATGTGGGTTTTATCGATCTCCATGATAACTGGAAGGGAAATGTTGTTATGGGAGCCGGCTGTACGGTTGGAGGACTCGGAATTTATCATAACAGAGATGCATTGTTCAGCCCGTCTGAGGCAACTGTTGACTGGTATTCATCGGTTGTCGGTAATGGAGGAGCTATAATAACCGAAGGAAAGATAGATAAAAACATCATACATCCTGTGATCGAGGACGAGGAACAGGGAGGTCCCGGTGTAGGCAGTTCAATCTACGGAATAGACATTGATAATCCTGATCCTGACAAGTTTAACTCCTACATCTCTATCCCGAATCAGCAAAGAGACGGGGAGGACGTTGAGAGCACATCTGCAGGCGTAAAAACCTATGGTGGCGGGGGAAAAGTGGATGCTTTACAGGTTGATATCACATATCCGGGAGAGGGTGGTGTACACCCGATGATTAGAAAGAAGAATGATTCAGCGAACGAACCATGGAGAAAAGGATCGTCCTGGTGGAACGCCATAAGCAGTTTTATGCATGTGTCGCATGCAACTATTATGGATATAGCGCTGGTTCAGTATAATGATCATCTGGTAGAACCCGCAAATGAAGTCAATCTGTATGTGGATGGAATAGATGAAAACAATTATGGGGGGACGGTCGCCCTCTATCACGTAACAGATGATGGACGTGTAGAAAAGGTGTCTTCGGGAAGTGCAAGTGGTGTGATATCCGGTGCTACAGATAGTTTTTCAACTTATTTTGTAGCGGAAGACACACAGGTGCCTGATGGTATTGATGCAGAAATCGCTGCTTTGGCCCAGGCTCAATACGAATCTGATATTCCTGAGCAGTTGTCAGGCGGCGGTTACGTCGGCCCCGGAGGCAGCGGTGGCGGAGGCAGCGGCGGCGGATCCGGAGACAAGACGCCCGCATCGCCTACTCCGGTCAAGGAAGTTACTGATAATGAAAAGGATGCCGACGGAAATGATGTCACGACTACGACCAAAACCTATGAAGACGGTTCTAAGCAGATCACTGAGACCGTAAAGGATCCTAATACCGGTGAGGTTTTGGAGACGACTGAAACCAGTGTTAAGACAGATGAAACGACAGGTGATAAGACGACCGAGTCGAAGACTGTTACAAAGGACGGCACTGAGACGGAGAGCAAGCTTGTTGAAAAGAAGGACGGCTCAACATCGGAAACCGTTAAGGTTACTCAGCCCTCCGGCGCAACCAGTGAAAGAAAGGAAACAAAAGAGACGGATGGCTCCTCTGAGGTCATCGTAACGGATACCAAGGCAAACGGCGACTATACATCTGATACCATCACAACGAAAGTGGTACCATCCGCGGACGGTTCCGGGACGCAGACAAAGACTGTTATTGAGCGTGAGGAGAAAAAGGGAAAGACAGAAACTACTGCCAAATATACGGTTTCTGATCCTAAGAAAAAAACACTGGTTCTGACTTCGTTCACTACGAATGCCAAGGGAACAACCATTTCGATTGGTTCAGGTATTGAGGCGGATGGTGTCAGCTACAAGATAACAGCGATTGCGCCAAAAGCATTTAAAGGAAATAAAAAGGTTAAGAAGTTTAATTCCGGAAACTCAGTCACAAAGCTGGGTGATCAGATGCTTATGAAAGCAAAGAATCTCAAAAAGGTTGTTCTTGGTAAAAATGTAAAAGAACTCGGAGCCAAGCTTTTTAATAAGGCATCATCTCTTAAGAACATACTGATAAACTCGGGCAAAATTACTAAGGTCGGAGCTCGTGCATTTGACGGTATTTCTAAAGATGCTGTGATAAAGATTGATGCATCAGTAAAAGCATTCAGGAAAATAAAAAAATTGATCGTTGGATCCGGAGGTGTTCCAAAAGGAGTTAAGTTCAAAAGAATCTGAGAAGACACTGATTTATAGGATGTTAAGAATGTGCCCCGTAGTTGTGCGGGGCACATTTTTTTGTTGCAGACGAGGGCGAAATGTGGTAAAATACCTATATCTGTGGAAGAATGGGCAGATGCCGGTGGCTGTGCGAAAAAAGTGCAGGAAAATCGGGAATCTGAC